>CAMWIG010000001.1 GCA_947174295.1 uncultured Alistipes sp.
CTTTTTTCGCTGATTTTATGCGGCTGCCGATTTGGCCGCAAGCGAAATTTTGATTAACTTTGAGAATGAATCAACCGAAAGCCACGATGAAGCGTTTTTTTGCGATACTGACCGTTCTGCTGCTGCCGTACAGCGGCTTCGCCATCTCTGCGGAGCTCGATTCGCTGCTCACCGAACTCGACCGCACGATCGACCGGCGCGAGCACTACCGAGCAATCCGCGAGGAGAGAATAAGCTACCTTAAATCGGTTCTCACGGGAATAGCGGACAATCGCACGCAGCTCTACAACGTAAACTCAATGCTGGCCGACACCTACGAACCGTTCCAGCTCGACTCGGCGCTGCACTACCTGAGCGAAAACCTCGCCGTAGCCGACCGCATGGGCGACACCCGCCGCCGCAACGAGACCAATCTGCGCATGGCGCACCTCTACACCACCTCGGGATACTATGTCGAGGCGCGCGACATACTGCGCAAGAAAATCGACACGCTCGCCCTCGACGACGAGCTTCTGGGCCGCTACTACGTCACCATGGCGCGCTACAACAACGAGAACCGCCAATACTCCCGCAACCCGCAGCTCAAATCGGACGCGCACGAAGCATTCCTCTACTACACGCGCCGCATCATAGACCACTATCCGCCCGACCACGAGCGGCATCTGTGCGCCATGTACGACCTCTGCATCGACTTCGGCGAGCTGGAACGCGCGGGCGAAATCGCCGACATGCTGCTCGCACGCGTCACGCCCGAGAACCTCAACTATGCGATGTACGCCTACATGAAGGCCATCGTCGAGGAGCGTTCGGGCCGGTTCCAGTCGTTCAACAGCTGGCTGACGCGCTCGGCAATCGCCGACCTGCACGCAGCCATCCGCGACAACGCCTCTCTGACGAGCCTCTCGAACAACCTCTTCCTCTACGACATCAACGCCGACCGCGCATTCGCCTACATCCAGGTAGCCACCAACGACGCCCTGTTCTACAACGCGCGCCTGCGCCCGTGGCAGATAGCCTCGATACTTCCGGCCATCGAGTCGTCGTACCTCACCAAACAGCGCCACCAGCTGAGAATCATCTCGTGGATGAGCATCGGCATCTCGGCGCTCTTCGTCATCGCGGGCATGATAGCCATCGTCGCCGTGCGGCGCGGCCGCCGCACCGAGCAGATGCGCCGAAAGTTGGAGCAGACCAACCTCCGCATGGAGGAGTACATACGCCGCCTGTCGGAGATAAACGACACGCAGACCGAGCTCAACAACGAAATCCGCGAGGCGAACGCCGTCAAGGAGGAGTACATCGGTCTGTTCCTCGGCATCTGCTCCGACTACATCGACAAGATGAAGGAGTACCAGCGCTCGGTGCGCAAGCGTCTGGCCGCAGGTTCGGCCGCCGACGTATACAAGGAGCTCGGCTCGTCGACGCTCATCGACTCCTACGTCGAGGAGTTCTACCGCACCTTCGACAACACCTTCCTCAGACTCTACCCCAACTTCGTGCAGGAGTTCAACTCGCTGCTGCGCGAGGAGGCGCGCATAGAGCTCAAAAAGGGCCGCTCGCTCAACACCGAGCTGCGCATATTCGCCCTGATACGTCTCGGCATCAACGACTCGTCGAAGATAGCCGCCCTGCTGCGCTACTCGGTCAACACCATCTACAACTACCGCGCGAAGGTGAAGAACAACGCCAGAGTCTCGCGCGAGGACTTCGAGGAGAAGATAAAAAAGATAGGTTCGTTCCAGGAGGAGCAGTAGAAGCCTGCGAAGCGCCGGACAACCCGCCGCATGCGCGCCCGCAACCCGACGGCACCCTGCGGCTCCGGCCACCGGCCGCACCGGCACCTGCGTAAAAAACCGCCCCCACAAGGCGGTTTTTTCATGTCGGGCGGTTAACGGCATCCACTTTTTTGCCCGGCAGTCCGAAACACACAACACTGGCAATCAATCAATTGTCTTTTACAGCGAGGCATTTAATTCCACATTTTCGCCCCGCGGAATTTGTCGGCGGAAGATTTATCCGTAATTTTATAGTACGAAAAACGAAACCCGATTTTTATTAAATTTTTAACGAATTTTACCTATATGAACCTCAGACGCAGCTTCATTCTCGGAACGACAGCCCTGCTGATTCTCGCCGGTTGCCAGGGTACGACACGCAATGCGCGGTACGATGCCCGCACCGAGCGCGAAATCGAGCGCCTGCTTTCGCAAATGACCCTCGCCGAAAAAATCGGACAGACCAACCAGCTCTCCTCCTACGGAACGGCGGAGGCCATGCACGACGTAATAGCCGAAGGCAAGGTCGGCTCCATCCTCAACGAGGTAGACCCCTACACCATCAACGCCATGCAGCGCATAGCCGTGGAGGAGAGCCGTCTCGGAATACCTCTTATTATAGGACGCGACGTGATACACGGCTTCCGCACCGTGTTCCCCATTCCGCTGGGTCTGGCCGCGACGTTCGACCCCGAGCTCGTGGAGCAGGGGGCGCGCATCGCAGCCTTGGAGGCCACGGCCTCGGGCGTGAGGTGGACATTCTCGCCCATGCTCGACATTTCGCGCGACGCCCGCTGGGGACGCATCGCCGAAAGTTCGGGCGAGGACACCTATCTCAACAAGGTGATGGGTACGGCCATGGTTCGCGGATACCAGGGCGGCGGCGCAGGCGACCCGACCTGCATGGCGGCCTGCGCCAAGCACTTCGTCGGCTACGGAGCAGCCGAGGGAGGCCGCGACTACAACTCCACGAACATCCCGCCGCGCCAGATGCGCAACGTCTACCTGCCTCCGTTCGAGGCCTGCATCGTCGACGCCGGCGCGATGACGCTCATGACCTCGTTCAACGACAACGACGGAATACCCGCCACCGGCAACACGCATCTGCTGACCGACGTGCTGCGCAAGGAGTGGGGATTCGACGGCATGGTCGTGACCGACTGGAACTCGGCAGGCGAGATGATAGCCCACGGATTCGCCGACGACGGCAAGGATGCCGCACGCAAGGCCATCAACGCCGGTGTCGACATGGATATGATGTCGCACACGTTCGGTCTGAACCTCGAAGAGCTAATCGCCGAGGGTAAGGTCGACGAGGGCCGTCTGGACGACGCCGTGCGCAACATCCTGCGCCTGAAATTCCGACTGGGACTCTTCGACGACCCCTACGTCGACGCCGATGCGGCCCGCGACGCCTGCTACACCGAGGAGAACCTCGCCGCAGCATACCGCAGCGCCGCGGAGTCGGCCGTGCTGCTGCGCAACGAGAACAACACCCTGCCGCTCGACGCCTCGAAGCTGCGCCGCGTGCTGGTCACCGGCCCGCTGGCCGATGCTCCCTACGAACAGCTCGGCACATGGACGTTCGACGGCGAAGCGTCGCACACGGTCACCCCGCTCGCGGCTCTTCGCGAGACATACGGCGACCGCATCGCATTCGTCTTCGAACCCGCCATGGCCACGAGCCGCAGCCGCATGAGCGCCGCGCAGCTCGCCGCCGTGACCGCCAAGGCGGCACAGTGCGACGCCGTGCTCGTCTTCGCCGGCGAGGAGGCCATTCTCTCGGGCGAGGCGCACTGTCTGGCCGACCTCAACCTGCAAGGTTCGCAGAGCGACCTCATCGCAGCTGCGCGCCGCAGCGGCCGCCCCGTGGTGACGGTCATCATGGCCGGACGTCCGCTCACCGTCAAGCGCGACCTGGGCAATATGGACGCACTGCTCTACTCGTTCCACCCCGGAACCATGGGCGGCCCGGCAATCGCCGACATTCTCTTCGGCAAGGTCTCGCCGAGCGGCAAGCTCCCCGCGACGTTCCCCGTGGCCGCGGGTCAGATTCCCATGCACTACAACCGCAACATGACCGGCCGTCCCGCCAGCGGCACGGAGGTTCTGCTCGACGACATAGTCCCCGGTGCGGGCCAGACGTCGCTCGGCTGCTCCTCCTACATGCTCGACACGGGCTTCGCGCCGCTCTTCCCCTTCGGATACGGACTCTCCTACACGACCTTCGAGTACTCACGCCCCGAGCTCGACGCCGAGAGCTACTCCGCCGACGGCACGATTCGCGCCGCCTGCACGCTGCGCAACAGCGGCAGCCGCGACGCCGAGGAGGTCGTACAGCTCTACGTCCGCGACATGGTGGGCTCCGTCACCCGCCCAATCAAGGAGCTGAAAGCATTCCGCCGCGTGGCCGTACCGGCCGGCGAGACGGTGCGCGTAGAGATAGAGCTTCCCGTCGCGGAGCTGGCATTCTGGAACATCGACATGGAGCGCACGGTCGAGCCAGGCGAATTCCGCCTCTGGATGGCCGGCGACAGCGACTCGGGTGAATACGCAACATTCCACGTAAAATAACTGACCTATGAAAAAACTAATACTCATTGTCTGCTCGCTGCTGTGCGCCCTGACGGTCGCGGCACAGAGCATCACGGTGCAGGGTACGGTCACTTCGGCCGATGACGGAGAGCCTCTCCCCGGCGTCACCGTCATGATTAAGGGTACCTTCAACGGCATCTCGACCGACCTCGACGGCGGCTACAAGATTGCCGTGCCCAAGGGGGGGGGAATTTTAGTATTCTCCTACATCGGGTACAAGAACCGTGAAATAAAGGTATCTCCCGCCGCAACCGTCGTCGACGTCGCGCTCGAATCCGACGCGATGATGCTCGACGAAGTAGTCGCAATCGGTTACGGCGTAATGCGCAAGAGCGACCTTACGGGCGCCGTAGCGTCGATTAGCGCAGACCAGCTCAAAAAGACCCCCGCGGCGGGTCTCGACCAGGCTCTCCAAGGCCGCGCGGCAGGCGTCACGGTCAACGCCAACTCCGGACAGCCGGGCGCCGCGGCCGACGTCCGCATCCGCGGTATCGGCACGGTCAACGACAGCTCTCCGATATATGTCGTCGACGGAGTAATCACCAGCGACATCAACTATCTTAACGCGAACGACATCGCGTCGACCGAAATCCTCAAAGACGCGTCGTCGACGGCAATCTACGGTTCGCGAGGCGCCAACGGTGTAATCATCATCACCACCAAGAACGGCAGCGCCAACTCCAAAATCAACATCGACTTCAACGCCTACGTCGGTATCCAGAACCGCTGGAACAAACTCGACCTGATGGGCACCGACGAGTTCTCGAAGACGCTCGTCGCAATCTCCGGCAGCAACTCCGAACGCAAATACTTCGAGGCGAACGGCCTGAACGAGTGGCTGTCGATGTACCGAATCGGCAACACGGCCGGAATGGCCGTGCCGCGCACGAGCCGCACGCCCGACGGTCTGGACTATTCGAAAATCGACACCGACTGGCAGGACGAAGTATTCCGCAAGAACGCCGTCATCCAGAACTACCACCTCTCGCTCTCGGGCGGCAGCGACAAGACCACCTACGCCCTGTCGGGCAGCTGGTTCAGTCAGGACGGCACCATCATGGGCTCGTCGTTCGAGCGCCTCACGCTGCGCGCCAACTCCACGTACACGGTCTCCAAGTGGCTCAAAGTCGGCGAAAATCTCTCGCTCGTCACCACCAAGAGCCGCTGGGCCATGGTCAACAGCTCGTCGCCCGGCGCCTCGATTCTCTCGGCCGCAATCGCCATGTCGCCGTGGGACCCCACCCACTACCCCGAGGGCGCCTACGACGCGGCCGGCACCGACCTGAGCGGCTGCATCACGCCGAGCACCAACTTCAAGAACGTAGTCAACCCCTTCTCCATGGTCGAGCACTCGCATCCCGACAACCGCGGCGAGCGCTGGATAGGCAACATCTTCCTCGAAATACAGCCCGTCAAGGGTCTCACGTTCCGTTCGGAGGTGAGCATGGACCTCGCATACAACCGCAACCGCGAGTTCAAGGAGGCCTATTTCCACTCGAACTACGACAAGATGGACAAGAACTTCCTGTCGAGCTCCATGGAGCGATACCTGACCATGCACTACGACAACACGCTGACCTACCGCGGCGACTGGGGACGCCACAGCCTGACGGCCATGGTCGGCCAGACCACCGAGGAGTGGCAGTACTACTCCATCGGCGGCAGCGGCTCGTCGATTCTCAACCCGACACCCAACAACTGGTATATCAGCAACACCACCGCCGACCGCAATTCGGCCAGCGACTCGGCCCAGCGCACGCGCATGGTCTCGCTGCTCGGCCGTCTGCACTACGCCTACGACAACCGCTACCTCATAACGCTGAACTTCCGCGCCGACGGCTCGTCGAAGTTCCCCAACCATCTGTGGGGCTACTTCCCATCGACGGCCGTGGCATGGCGCATCTCCGAGGAGAAGTGGCTGCGCGACAGCGACATTCTCGACAATCTCAAACTGCGCGCCGGCTGGGGCCAAATCGGCAATGACAAAATCGCTCAGGGCAGCTTCACCATGAGCATGGCCTCCTCCACCGGCTGGGGCTACGGATATCCGTTCGGCGGCATCGTCGGCTCGGTGTCGGACATCACGCCCGGAGCCACCATCGCCACCATCGTCAACCAGGGCGGCATGTGGGAGTCCACCGAGCAGTGGAACGTCGGCGTGGACTTCGGTCTGTGGGGCGGCAAGCTGACCGGTACGGTCGACGCATTCCTGCGCGACACCAAGGACATGCTCCTCACGGTCAAGGCGCCCGGACACGTCGGCACGCGCTTCGACTCGACGGCCAACGTCGGCACGGTGCGCAACCAGGGTATAGAAATCACCCTCGGCCACTCTAACCGCATCGGCGAGTTGAGCTACGCCATCGGCGGCAACGTGTCGTTCATCAAGAACGAGCTCACGGCGCTCAACGGCGGCGAACGCGTCGACGGCACCTACAACATGTGCGACGTAGGGCTGCCCCTGTTCGCACTGTGGGGCTACAAGTACGAAGGCATCTACCGCACCGAAGAGGAGATTCTCTCGCACCTCTACACCTACACCTCGGAGACCCTTCCCGTAGGTCCCGGCTCGGAGCGCTTCGCCGACCTGAACCGCGACGGCAAAATAGGCAACGAAGACCTCACGCAGATAGGCAATCCGTTCCCGTGGCTGACCTACGGTCTGAACTTCGACTTCGAGTGGAAGGGCATCGACCTGGGCATCTTCTTCCAGGGCGTCTACGGCAACGACATCTTCAACGGAGTGCGCATGCGCACCGAGGGTACGGGCAACGACGCCACGCTGAGCACGGCGATGCGCGACGTGTGGACTACGTCGAACCCCGACGGTTCGATTCCGAGTCCGAAGTCGCCCTACCACAGCGCCTCGTCGAGCCGCTATGTCGAGGACGGTTCGTACCTGCGTCTGAAAAACCTGACCATAGGCTACACGCTCCCCGAAAAGTGGACCAAGAAGATGCGCATCAACCGCTGGCGATTCTACGTCTCGATGAACAACCTGTTCACCGTGACGGGCTACACGGGCTACGACCCCGAGGTCGGAACCAACGGACTCGACTGGGGCAACTACCCGCAGTCGCGCACCTTCATGTTCGGTACGAATATTAACTTCTAACAGGCTATCTCAATGAAAAAGATATTTTTCGCGGCACTCGCAGTGTCGACGATCGGGCTTGCCTCATGCCACGACTGGCTCACCGAAGAGGCTCCCGGCACGACGAAATACAAGGACTTCTTCACCTCGGGCGAGACGGCCGTGCAGGTAACGACGGCAGCATACGTACCTCTGCTCTGGGAGTACAACAAAACATACTATCCCGAGTGGTTCATCGGCGACGTCATGTCGGACGACGCCCTCAAAGGCGGCCAGAACCTCACGGACATGTCGACGGTCTACTTCCTCGAAAACTTCAAGACCGTGCCCGACAACGACCTTCTACTCGACTTCTACCGCGCGCAGTATCAGGGCATCACCCGCGCCAATCTGGTGCTGCAAAACGTGCCCGACGTCGCGGGCGACGAACTGCTCACCGACCGTCTGCGCTCGCGTCTGCTGGGCGAGGCGCACTTCCTGCGCGCCTACTACTACTTCCGCCTGGTGCGCTGCTTCGGCGGAGTGCCCCGCATCGAGACCGTCATCGACGACGCCGGCCGCTGGAAGCAGCCGCGCGCCACGGCCGAGTCGATTTACGAGCTCATCCTGAGCGACCTCGCCTTCGCCGAGAAGAACCTCTGGCACAAGAGCGAGTACGAGCGCACCGACCTCGGCCGCGCCACGATAGGCGCCGCGCAGGCCATGCTGATGAAGGTCAACCTCTACCGCCACGACTACGCCGAGGCGCGCCGCTGGGGCGCCGAGCTGATGAAGACGGCCGACGAGCTGGGCGAATACTCGCTCTGCCCCGTCTATGCCGACAACTTCACCGTCGAGGGCGAGAACGGCCCCGAGTCGATATTCGAATTGCAGTACGCCGCCGTCTCGTGGGGCGACTACGGCGACTCCTACATCGGCGGCAACTGCGCCACGGCCGGAACCTTCTCCACGGTTCTCATGCGTTCGCGGTCGAGCAAGCTCGGAGGCGGCTGGGGCTTCAACAAGCCCACGCAGAATCTCTACGACGAGTTCGAGGAGGGCGACCTGCGCCGCGACGTGGCGATATACAATCCGGCGGACGAGAACATGTCGTCGCCGAGCGAGGAGATCTACCTCGGCTCGCGCTACATCAACGGCAAGTACACCCTCATGGGCGAGGACGGACTGCCGCTTCCGCTGGCCGACAGCCACGCCTCGCGCGGCGAGCTCAACAACCGCCAGATACGCTTCGCCGACGCACTGCTGATGTACGCCGAGGCGTGCCTCGAAAGCGGCGAAGACCTCGACAAGGGCGCCGAAGCGCTCAACCGTGTACGCCGCCGCGTGAATCTCGGCGATGTGGCCCTCACGCGCGAGAATCTGCGCCACGAGCGCCGCGTGGAGCTGGCGATGGAGGGTCACCGCTGGTTCGACCTCGTGCGCTGGGGCATCGCCAAGCAGACGATGGACGCCTACAAGGCCTGCGAGAGCGACGAAGCACGCGCCGAGATGGGCGAATTCGTCGCCGGCAAGCACGAGCTGCTGCCGATTCCGGCCGAAGAGGTGCGCCTCGGAGGTCTGGAACAGAACCCCATGTATTGATACACAATCGGATTTTCTCTGAAACATTTACTAACTAATTTAAAACCTTTCGATTATGAAAAAATTGATGTTCATGTTCGCCGCAATGGCGACGATGGCTTTCGCAGCTTGCGGAAGCGACGACAACGGCGGTAACGAGCCCGGTGGAAAGCAGCGTCTCGCAACTCCCGCCCCCAAAGCCGAGGAGGTGACCGAGACTTCGTTCAAGGTGGCGTGGGCTGCCGTGGCCAATGCCGACAGCTACGTTTACACCGTGAACAACGGTGCCGAGAAGACCACCCTCACTCCTTCGGCTACCGTCGACGGTCTGAGCGCCAACACCGCCTACACCTTCAAGGTGAAGGCCGTTCCCGCCGACACCGACAAGTACAGCGAGTCGGCATGGGGCGAGGTCAAGGTCACGACCAAGGAGAGCGAAGGTCCTATCGTCGGCCCGGGCGATGTTCCCGAGTGCCTGAAAGGCAACAGCTACCTGCTCGTAGTTCTCGGCGAGGGTACCAAGGAGATGATTCCCGCTGAGAACATCGCAGCCGACTGGCGCACCAACGACTACACCTGCTTCAACTACGTATGGAACGGCTACTACGGCAACGAGGCTGCGGCAGGTCCCAACTCGTGCGGCGTATTCGAGGGCTGGACGGCTCTGGTAACCGACGGCGGATGGGCAGGCGGCGGCTACTGCTGCGGCGTGATTCCGGCCGACAACGCAGCCGACGGCAATGCCGTTCTGGCACAGATGAACGAGTGGCTGCCCAAGACCACCTCGGAGGAGGGCTGGTACCTGCACTTCGCGATGAAGAGCCCCGAGGGCGACAACCTCGTACACGCAATCCGCCTCTATCCTATCGGCGGCGACGCGGTAGAGCTCAAAATCGGCGTTCCGGGCGACGGCAACGAGTTCAGCTACACCCGCGACGGCGACTGGCACGAGTTCGACGTACCGATGAGCTCGCTGGTGGCCAAGGGCTGCGTATTCCGCAACGGCGACTACACCAAGGGCGAGAATGTCGTGGGCTACGGTGCCGTCGCAGACCCCGTGCCGGCAGGCAAGGAGCTCAACCTCGACGCAGTATTCTTCTACAAGAAGTAATCCGGGCGTCGCTGAGACAATTCCACAGACCGAACGGGCCCGACCGCCCGTTCGGTCACTAACGGGCCGCACGACGGCCCGACCTCGAACGAAACGAAACAGCTACTACTGTATGAACACCATCACGCGCAACATGGCGACGCTGCTCGTGGCAGCCGCCACGCTCTGCATCGCCTGCGGAAACGACAACGAAATAAACCGCACACCCGACCAGCCCGAGCAGCCGGGAAATCCCGAAGAGCCGGGCAACCCCGAGCAGCCCGGAATAACGGTTCCCGAAGGTTACACGCTCTTCTGGGCCGACGAGTTCGACGGCACGCAGCTCAACCTCGAAGACTGGAACATCGAAGTCAACGGCGACGGCGGCGGCAACAACGAGCTGCAATACTACTGCGAGCGCGGCGTGGCCGTGGGCGAAGACCCCGCGAGCGGCTGCACATGCCTCATTCTCAAAGCAGTCAGAGAGACATACATGGGCAAGAAAGTGACCTCGGGACGCGTCAACACGCAGGGCAAGGTGACCTTCCGCCACGGCCGCATCGACGCACGCATCAAGCTCCCCTCGACGGCCGACGGTCTGTGGCCGGCATTCTGGATGATGGGCGACGACTACCGCACGGTCGGCTGGCCCGCCTGCGGCGAAATCGACATTCTCGAAATGGGCAACGCCGACGGAATACGCAACGGCACGCAGGACCGCTACTTCAACGGCGCATGCCACTGGGGCACGGCGTGGAACGACCACATGTCGTATGCCTACGGGGTGACATACGACTATCCGTTGCAGGACGACGAATTCCACCTGATATCCTGCATATGGGACGACACGCGCGTGTCGATGTACGTCGACCTCGACCGCTACCCCGACGCGGCGCCCTACTACGACATGAACATCGCCGCCAGCAGCGACCCGCGTTCTCCGTCGAACTACTTCCACAAGGCGTGCTTCGTAATCCTGAACCTCGCCGTGGGCGGCGACTTCACGGGAATCCACGACATCGACCGCGTGACGGCTCTCGCCGCCGGCGAAGCGCGCATGTACGTCGACTATGTCAGAATCTTCACCAAAAACGAATAATCAGCAATGAAAAGACTCTTCATCATCCTGTCCGTATTCGCGATTTCGGCCTCCTGCTCGTCGTCCGACAACGGAGGCCCCGACAACCCCGACGGTCCCGAACCCCAGCCGGGCGAAGTGGCCTGCGAGGATATCGCGGCCGACTACACGCTCGCTCCGGAGCGCAGCGCCAAGCGCGGCGTATCGTTCAACTTCCAGTATACGGCCGACGTCGAGCTGCTGGGCGACGCCATCTCGTGGTTCTACAACTGGGGCCCCGACGTAGCCAATCCCGACGTCGTAGAGCTCTACACGTCGAAGAACATCGACTTCTTCCCCATGGCATGGAACGGAAATTACAGCGCCGCACGTATCCGCAACTACAAGGCCGCTCACCCCGAGTGCCGATATCTGCTGGCGTTCAACGAACCTAACCTCACCGACCAGGCCCGAATGACCCCCGCCGAGGCGGCGGCCCTCTGGCCCGAACTGCGCGACCTGTGCCGCGAACTCGGTCTGAAAATCATCGCCCCGGCCATGAACTACGGCACGCTGCCCGATTACAGCGACCCCATCAAGTGGCTCGACGAGTTCTTCGGGCTGGTGCCCGTCACCGACTTCGACGGTCTGGCAATCCACTGCTACATGGGTTCGGCGCAGTCGCTCAAAAGCTACGTCCGCCGCTTCTACAAATACGGACTGCCCATCTGGATGACCGAGTTCTGCGCCTGGGAGCAGAACATCGGCAACTACTCGGCGCAGATGCGCTTCATGTGCGACGCGCTGAGCTACATGGAGGCCGACTCCCATGTCGAGCGCTATGCGTGGTTCATGCCGCGCGGCAGCAATGTCGACGTCGACAAATACCCCTTCTACTCGCTGCTGACCAAGACGCAGCCGTTCGAACTCACGCCGCTGGGCCGCGTCTTCTGCGCATTCCCCGCAATCGGCAGCACGACGACATACGCCAAGGGCGAGGTGATACCCGCCGAGCGGTTCTTCCGTTCGAGCGCTACCGTCACGGCCGAAGAGGAGGCTTGGAGCGCCTCGCCCCAGCTGCGGCCGACGACCGACAAGGGCGGCGGCGTGCTCGAAGTCTACAACTTCCTGACCGGCCAGTGGCTGGACTACAACGTATCGGCTCCGTCGGGCAAGGCGCGCATCTACATCCGCTACGCCGCATATCTCGACTCGGCAGCCACGATAACAGTCGGCAATACGGCCTACACGGTCGACCTCCCCTCGACGGGCGACGACGACGTGTGGTCGACGGCGATTCTCGAAAGCGAGCTCGCCTCGTCGGCGAAGACCATGCGTATCAAGGTCGACAAGGGCATCCTCAACCTGAACTGGATAATGATACGGTAGAGACGAAACACTTCTTATTTTCATTTCGGGACGCACCCCGCCGGACACGGTTCGGCGGGGTGCGTCGCAAGACGGCTGCACGCGCACGAATAAATTTCGCCGCAACGCGAGTGAATATCGAAATATCTTTGCTATATTTGCGTTTCGAAAATCAGCAGATTCGGGCATGCACTATCTCGACATATTCGTCTCGCACTACGGCTGGGAGGGTTTTGCACTCGCCTGCGCCGCTTCGGTCATGCTCATCGTGCAGCTGTACTACTATCTGGCCGTGTACGGACGCGTACCGGGCTACAAGAACAACCGCCGCAAGTCGATACTCGACGCCGAACCTCCCGTGTCGGTCGTCGTGCCGATGTTCTCCGAAAATACGGCCTTCATCGAGGAGACCCTGCCGAAGCTCCTCGGGCAGGCATACCCCGAATTCGAAATCGTCGTGGTCTACGTCGGCTGCGACAGCGACTTCTACGAAGACCTCGTGCGTCTGAGGCAGGCCCTGCCCCGTCTGACGACGACGAAAATAGAGTACAATCCCCGTTTCCCGATTTCGGTCAAGATGGCCCTCAACGTCGGCATAAAGTCGGCCCGCTACGAGCATATCGTCTTCACCACCACCGACGCATGCCCCGCTTCGGCATCGTGGATAGCGATGATGGCCAAGGGGTTCCTCAAAAGCGACATCGTGCTCGGCTACTGCGGCATAGAACCCGCCAGGGGATTCGCCCGCCGCTTCATGCGCACCGACCGCATGATGTCGTCCGCAGCATGGATTGCCGCCGCAGTGCGCCGCCGCCCTTATCGCGGCATACGCCACAATCTCGGCATCACGAAAAGCGTCTACTTCGGCTCGAACGGCTTCAACTGCCTGAACATGAACATCGGCGAGGACGACCTCTACATGATGGAGGTCATGCGCCCCGACAACGTGAGCGTCATTCTCTCGCCGCGCGCCGCCGTCACGGAGCATCCCTGGGGCGGTCTGGGCTGGTGGACGGGCCGACGGCGCCACTTCGGCTCGACATTCATGTTCTACCCCGACGGCGTGAAGAGCTACATTCGCTACGAGACGGGAAGCCGCACGCTCTTCTTCCTGACGATTGCCGCAGCGCTGGCATTCATGCCCTTGGAGTACAAGGCTGCGGCTCTCGTGCTGCTCCTCGTCCGCTATGCCGCCGTGGCGGTCACCGTAAACCGTCTGTCCAAGCGTCTGGGCGAAAAGGGCCTCGTCGGCCGGTATTTCGTCTACGACATGCTCTCTCCGCTCTACGACCTCGCAGTACGCATCTCGATGGTGCGCAAAGACCGCACGGTATGGAGATAGAGGAGTACATCATCGCCGACGACCGCCGTCTGGCAGCTTTGGTCGTCGAGGGCGACATCGCAGCCTTCGAGTACCTCTTCGACCGCTACCGCGACGCCATACGCCGTCTGTTCGTGCAGCGCACGGGCAACGCCGACGACGCCGACGACCTGTTGCAGGAGACATTCATCAAAGTATATATCAACATCCACCGCTACTCGCCCGACTACACCTTCGGTCAGTGGATTTACACCATCGCACGCAACACCTTCATCGACTTCGTGCGCAAGCGTCAGGACGACCTCTCCATCGACGAGAAGTACTCGATACCCGTCGCTTCGCCCGCGCCCACGCCCGAGGAGCGCTACATCAACATCCAGCAGCGCGCCCAAATCGACGGATACATGGAGCGCATGCCGGCCGACTACCGCAAACTGATACGCATGCGCTTCTTCGACGAGCTCTCCTACGAAGAGATAGCCCAGCGTCTGGCCATGCCGCTCGGAACGGTCAAGACCCGCATACACCGCGCGCGCGAAAGGATGTGCAGGCTGATAACGGAGGGCGAGAAAAACGGATGCAACTGACAACCAGCGAAGGATTCAGCAATCACCGGCCGCCGGCCGCAACTTCCGATACGATATGACAGAACTCATAACGAAATATTTTCCCGACATCACCGCGCATCAGCGCGAACAGTTCGCTGCGCTCTACGGGCTCTACGCCGAGTGGAATGCCAAGATAAACGTCGTCTCGCGCAAGGACTTCGACCAGCTCTACCTGCGGCACGTACTGCACTCGCTCGCCATCGCACGCGTATGCCGCTTCGAGGCGGGAGCGCGCGTGCTCGACGTGGGATGCGGAGGCGGTTTTCCGTCGATTCCGCTCGCAATCATGTTCCCCGACGCGCACTTCACCGCCGACGACTCCATAGGCAAGAAGATAACCGTGGTGCGCGGCGTGGCCGAGGGTGCCGGCATCGGCAACGTGCGGCCCGTGAACGCACGCGTCGAGCAGATAGGCGAACGCTTCGACTACGTCGTCTCGCGCGCCGTCACCGAGATGCCGACATTCGTCGGGTGGATATGGAACAAAATCGACCGCGGACAGCGCGGAACCCTGCCCAACGGCATACTCTACCTCAAAGGCGGCGACCTCGCGGATGAACTCGCCCGCACGCGCATGCAGTGGCGCGAATATCCCATCGCGGAGTTCTTCGAGGAGGAGTTCTTCGAGACCAAGAAGGTGGTCTACACAGCCCGCTGACGCAGCACGAACGCCCTGCACGAAAACGACGAACCTCCCGCGACCTTAAAGTCACGGGAGGTTCGTTTTCCGAAATATCGGCGCCCCGACCATGGAGCATGTCTACTGCTTTTCGGTACGCTCGCGGTACTTGTCGACTATGGTCCGCATATCCTGCATGAAGTCGTACTTGGAGCGTGCGCCCGACGAACGGCCCACCAGCTCCATGTCGGGCGTAAGAACAAGGAACGTAGGCACGGACGACACACCGTACTCGCCGGCTATCTGCTTTCCGTCGCGCGAGTCGACGTCGACCTTCACGCACACGAACAGACTGTCCATGAAGTCGCCCACCTCCTTCTCGGTGAAGACGTAGCGGTCCATGGTCTTGCACGGCCCGCACCACGTGGCGTGCACGTCCATGAATATCAGTTTGTTCTGTTCGCGGGCCTCGCGGAGCACCTCCAACGGCGTCTTGTTCACGAACCGCGTCTGGGCCCCGGCGGCGAATGCTCCGGCAAGGAGCAGCAAAGTAAGGAAAATCCGTTTCATAAGTCGTTTTTCGGGTTTCGGTCGCAAAATCCGCACCAATCAAATCTTCTTATACTGCAAACTCTTCAACACGCCCTTGTTTTCGAGGAAGTAACGCTGCGCTTTGAGCAGGTTGCGCGATTGCAGCACCATGCCCTTCGTCTCGCTCAGAATACCCATGTAGAGCATGCTCGCCTTGGTGTTGGAGCTGTTCGACGTCACGCGCTCCAACTCGGTTTTTATGGCCTCGGCGATGAGTTCGAAGAGGTTGTCGCGCAGCGAGAGCACCATGTCGATATTCTCGAAGTTGCCCGTGCGGAGCATCGTGTTTATCTGGCGGTAAATCGACTCAACCTCGTCGTTGATGTGCATGAGGTCTTCGACCTGCTCCTTCGACAGACCCTCGTGGTTGTTGTCGATATGCTCGAAGGCCGGACGCACGATGTGCAGCAGCGACTTGGTCATTT
Source organism: uncultured Alistipes sp. (assembly GCA_947174295.1). Lineage (GTDB taxonomy): Bacteria > Bacteroidota > Bacteroidia > Bacteroidales > Rikenellaceae > Alistipes. The sequence continues at coordinate 16,104 of CAMWIG010000001.1, forward strand.
CGTTCAGATAGTCCACCGCCTGCACGTAGTACTGGGCAGTGTCGAGATCGGCCTCCTTGAACTTGCGTATGGTCGGCAGCAGTGCGTACTTGCGGTCGCGCGAGAGCTGGAAGAGCTCCTCGGCCTCCTTCACCATCTCGCGCAGCACCTTGCGGTTCTCCTTGAACACGGCGATGAGCGTGCGGTCGTAGAGACGCGTCGTGAGCTCCATGGTCGTGCACACTTCGTCGGTGATGTTGGCCATGATATCCTCTTCGGTGCCGGCCTTGGCCGTGTCGTGCTTGTCGGTCTTCTTCTTGCCGCTCAGGTTGCGGTAGAGCATGTAACCGCAGACTACCGACGTCACGACTATCGCCGCCGTGCCGCCGTAGATGAGAATCAGCCCGACGACATATGCGATAAGGAAGCCGCCCAGCGCCGTCACGAACCAGCCCATGACCACGGTAATTACGCCTGTAATGCGGTACACGGCCGATTCGCGCCCCCACGCCCTGTCGGCCAGCGACGAGCCCATGGCGACCATGAAACACACGTAGGTGGTCGACAGCGGCAGCTTGAACGACGTAGCCATCGAAATCAGCATGGCCGACGTGGTGAGGTTCACCGCGGCGCGTATCATGTCGTAGGGAGCGCCGCTGTGCTCGACATCCGCATACTCGAACCGCTTGGACACGCGATTGCGGATCTTCTCGGGCACGACGGCCTCGATCGCCGTGTTTATGTTGAGCGCCGCGCGAACCAGCGTGCGCGAAAATGCCGACGAATCGCTCTGCACGCCGCTGTCCTCCTGCGCCGAAGTGAGCGACATCTCGCGTTCGGTGAGCACCGCCATAGCCTTGCGCGACGTCCACAGAGCCACTATCATGATGGCGCCGGCCGTGAGCAGCAGGTAGAAGTTCGCCGGGACGTTGTCGTTCAGCGCATCCATCGGCATCGACGGGTTGCCCGTAGCCTGCGCCACGTTGTAGGCGTCGAAACCTGCCACCGGCACACCGATGAAGTTCACCAGGTCATTACCGGCGAACGAGAGCGCCAGCGCGAACGAGCCCGACAGAATGGTTATGCGCAGGATGTTGATTTTCAGACGTTGCAGGAAGAACAGCACCAGCGAACACGCCACCCAGCACACGGCCAGCGACGCCAGCGTGTAGTCGTTGACGAACTCTATGACGGGATTGCCGTGCAGCACCGACTTCAAGCCCTTGAACACGGCCACGTAGACGATAGCCGTGAGCGATATTCCGCACCAGAATGCGCCGAAGCGGCGGAACATGGCCGTATAGCGGAACGAGAATATCATGCGCGAAAGGTACATCACCAGCGAACCGCACGAGAATGCGAGCACCACCGAGAGCAGAATCGCCGAGACGATACCCATAGCGCGCGAGGTGTTGATGAACTCGCCCAAATCGCTTATCGTCAGCGCCTCGCTGTCGGCGATTTTATAGGTCGAGACGGCCACCGCCGAACCAAGCAGACAGAATATCAGCGACACGGTGGTCGACGTAGGCAGTCCGAGCGAGTTGTAGAGATTCAGCAGGACGATGTTGGCGAACATCACGCCGAGGTACAGCACCATGACTTCGTGGAAGGTGAAGAGCCCGGGATTGAACATTCCGTTGCGGGCCACCTCCATCATGCCGCTCGACGTCACCACGCCGATGATGATACCCGCCGAGGCGACCAGAAGAATCGTGCGCATCGATGCGGCCTTGGAACCGATTGCGGAGTTGAGAAAGTTGACGGCATCGTTCGTCACGCCGAAGAAGAGACCCGAAACGGCGAGAATGCCGAGGATGACGACGATCGCCATGTAGAGTTCACTCATATATGCAGATAAGTTGGTTTGTTTTTCAACAGCAGTTTTTTCAGCTATCAAAATTACGCCAAATAGTTCGGCCCGCCAACTCGGCGGACAAATGTTAACGTTTATTTAACATGCACGCTGCCCGCGCATTACCGCAGCCGGGCGCAGCCGACGCAAAAAACGGGTCAGCACCGCAGTGCTGACCCGCCTCGCAGGTATGCGTGCCCGTTACTCCTGTCTCTTGCCGGTGAAGCGGGCGAGCCGCTCGTGCAGACGCCGGCGGAAGGCTTCGCGGCGCATGCGCAGATTCTTGCGCCAGCCCTCCCAGCGTATGTAGCGCAGTTTCTTCTCGGGATAGATATCCTTTATGGTCACGAGTATTCCCGTCTCCTCCACATCGCCGAAATCGGGATTCGACACCGTGTCGAACACGCGCATCGTCGGCGAGAGGTTCATATAGGAGTTTATCAGCGGCGGGATGTTCTCGTTGAACTCGCGCACGCGGCGCACCAGAATGCGGTGGTTCTCCTCGTAGGTCTCGCCCGAGAAGAGTTCGTCGTAGTAGGGGTCGTCGAGGTCGAGCTCTATGGGGTGTATGCCCTTCACCAGCGAGTCGGGGTCGGCGAAGTAGCGGCGCAGGAACCATATCAGGGCGTTGCGCGCCACGGTCTTGTAGGAGGTGTACATCGTCACCTTGCCGAACAGATACTTAGCCTTGGGGTTCAGCACTATGAGCGCACCCAGACCGTCCCACAGATTGTCCAGCGCATAGATGCTCTTCGAGTTGCCGCGCACCTGATAGGCCGGCTGCACGAACGAGCGGCCCAGCTCGATGGTGTAGGGCAGGAACTCGCGGCGGAAACGATCGCTGAACGTGAAGTAGTGCTCCGTGGAGAGATGGCGCGGCATCGACGTGGTGCAGACGATGAAGCGGTATCCGCCGACAATCTCCTGCGCCGCCGGGTCCCAGACGATGAGCTGGTAGTAGCCGTCGCCGGCCAAATCCTCGGCGTCGATGTCGACCTCCGCACCCGTACCGCCCCCGGCGGCACGGAAAGCCACCTCGCGCAGACGCCCCACCTCGCGCATGAGCGACGGGCACTCGGCGGCGTCGAATATGTATATCTCGTTCGATGCTCTCTTCGTATCGCGTATCTTGCGCTCGGCCGTCAGCTCGGCCAGCAGCAACGCCCGGTCTACGGGCTCGATGATCTCTTTCATTCGGAATCTGAGTTTGTGTCGGGACAAAGTTATTCGGTCCGCGACTTCGATATAATCGTATAAATACCTATTTATCCCTGTTTCGGGGCTTTTCGCGCAGTCCGTAGACCCGTTCGCGCACCATGCGGACCCTCTCGGCGGCCGAACCCGCCTTTGCGAGCTCCTCGTCCGTCACCGGCTCGCCGAACACGATGCGGAAACTGCGGCCCGACTGCCGCAGCATCTCGTCGGGCAGAAGAATCATCTCGGCGTTGAACTTCACGCCGAGCCGTTCGCGCAGACGCGACAACCGATAGAACCTGTCGGAGAGCGTGCCCTCGACAAACACGGGGACTATCGTGCGGCCCGACGCCGCGGCCCATTTGAGGAACGACGTCCGCCACTCGGTGTCGGCGACCACGCCTTCGCGGCGGCGCGAGCACAGCCCCGCGGGAAATGTCAGCACGGGCATACCGCCCGAGAGACCCTCCTCCATGCGGCGGGCGTATGCGGCCGTCTGCCGGCCGTGCTTGTTCACCGGCAGCCATATCGGCGCCAGCGGCTCGACGTTCATCAGCAGGTCGTTCACCACGACCCTCACGTCGCCGAAACGCTCCGTCAGCACATCGGCCAGCATCATGCCGTCCATGCCGCCGAACGGATGGTTGGCGACGAACATGTAGCGGCCCGTCTCGTCGAGCGCATCGAGCCCTTCGGTGCGGCAGGTTATATTCCAGCTGCGGAAAGTGGCCCGAATGAACTCCTGCGGCGGCAGATGCCAGTACGACGCGAGCACCTCGTTGAGCTCGCGCTCGCGGATGAGCCGCGCCAGCGCCCGCACGACGAATCCGGGTATGAACCGCGACAAGCGCGGAAGCCGAGCGCGCAGAATGCCCGCCACGTCTATCTGTGGATATGTTCTCTCCATCGTATAACAAGGGAAACCGCCCCGCACGCGACCCCGCGAACCGGCGGAGCCGCCGACCGCAAAAGCGACGGCGCAGAACGATTATTGTTACAAAGATAATCAATAAATTCGTAAAATTGCCTAACTTTACAGCCAAATCGACTCGTTACACGACAATATGCAAGACTATCACATACCGGTACTCCTCGAAGAGTCCGTCTCGCTGATGAACATCTCGCCGGACGACACCTGCGTCGACCTCACGTTCGGCGGCGGCGGCCACTCGCGCCGCATACTCTCGTCGCTGGGCGACGGGGGACGCCTCTACTCGTTCGACCAGGACGCCGACACGCTGGCCAACCGTCCCGACGACGCGCGCTTCCACTACGTGGAGAGCAACTTCCGATTCATGCGCGGCGCACTGCGTCTGCGCGGCGTCGAGCAGGCAGACTCCGTTCTGGCCGACCTCGGCGTGTCGTCGCACCACTTCGACGCCGTGGAGCGCGGATTCTCGTTCCGCGGCGACGCTCCGCTCGACATGCGCATGAACCGCCGCGCCGGACGCACGGCCGCCGACCTCGTCAACGAACTGTCCAACGAGGAGCTCACGCGCATCTTCCGCGACTGGGGCGAGCTGGACACTCCGTGGAAAATAGCCAACTGCATCGAGCGCAGCCGCGCCGCGAAGCCCGTCGCCACGACGGCCGAGCTCGTCGAGGCCGTGCGCCCCTGCACCCCGCGCAAGGACGAGTCGAAGTTCCTCACCAAGCTCTTCCAGGCGCTGCGCATAGAGGTCAACGGAGAGATGGAGGCGCTGAAAATGGCCCTCGAACAGAGCCTGCGCGTGCTGCGTCCCGGCGGGCGGCTGGTCGTCATATCCTACCACTCGCTCGAAGACCGTCTGGTGAAGAACTTCATGCGCAGCGGCCGATTCGACGGCGAGTGCGAGACCGACTTCTTCGGCCGACGTCAGACCCCGTTCGAGGTCATAACGCGCAAGGCCGTGACGCCCTCGGCCGAGGAGCTCGCCCGCAACCCCCGCTCGCGTTCGGCCAAGCTGCGCGCCGCAATAAAACTGTAACACGATGAAAGCACTGCTGCACAGAATACTCTACCGCACGCTGCCGCTCGAAGGCTACCTCCGCACGGTGAGCCGGCTCTTCTTCGTCGCCTACCGTCTCGGGCTGGGACGCCGCTCCCCCGCCACGGAGTATGTCTACCACCTGCCGCAGATTGTCCGCCGCGGCGACACGTGCATCGACATAGGCGCCAATCTGGGCTACTACTCGCGGCCGCTGTCGCAAATCGCCGGTCCCGAGGGCCGCGTCTACGCCGTGGAGCCCGTGCCGGTCATCGGCCGGGTGCTGCGCCGCAACCTGCGCGGCTGCCGCAACGTCGAGATACTGCCCTACGCGCTGGGCGGGGAGAACCGTCCCGTGCGGATGTCGAACGACTCGGCACGCACCACGGGCTACTTCGGCACGGGGCAGAACTACGTCGACGACAGCGGCGCCGGGGCGTGCGCCACGTTCGAGGCCGAGATGCGGCGCGGCAGCGAGCTCTTCGCCGGACTCGAACGGCTCGACTTCATCAAGTGCGACATCGAGGGCTACGAGCTGCACGTCATGCGCGAGCTGTGGCCTCTGTTGGAGCGCTTCCGCCCCACGGTGCTCATCGAGACCGGCGGCAGCAACCGCCCGCAGATAATCGAGCTCTTCCGCTCGCTGGGATACGAGGGCTACACCCTCGACCGCGGCCGCCGCGTGCCGCTCGCGCCCGACAGCGGGAAGGACATTGTCTTTCGAATTCAAAATTCAGAATTCAAAATTGAGGATTCGAAGACCGGGATAAAAAAGATTGAACGACAAATTAAAGTATAATGCAATTCGAATTTCGGGATTCTCCGACTGACTCCGCGCCGGCTGCCGCATACCCGGCAACCCGCATACGGTCAATCAATTTTGAATTTTGAATTTTGAATTTTGAATTTCACGATATGCGTATAGACATAATCTCCTCCGTTCCCGAACTGATGACCTCGCCTCTGAGCGAATCCATCCTGCGCCGCGCACAGGAGAAGGGCCTGGTCGAAATCGTCGTGCACAACCTCCACGACTACGCCCACGACCGCCGCAAGACCACCGACGACTATCCGTTCGGCGGCGAGGCGGGCATGGTCATGAAGTGCGAACCGGTATTCGAACTCGTCGAGAAGCTCCAGTCGGAACGCCGCTACGACGAAATCATCTACACCTCGCCCGACGGCATCCGCTACGACCAGCACGAGGCCAACCGCCTCTCGACACTCGAAAACATCATCATCCTCTGCGGCCACTACAAGGGCATCGACCACCGCATCCGCGAGCACCTCGTCACGCGCGAGATCTCGATCGGCGACTACGTGCTCACGGGCGGCGAGCTGGCGGCCTGCATCATCGCCGACTCGGTGGTGCGGCTCATCCCGGGCGCGATAGGCGACGAGTCGTCGGCCCTGACCGACTGCTTTCAGGACGACATGCTCGCCCCGCCGGTCTACACGCGCCCTGCCGAGTTCCGCGGCTGGAGCGTTCCCGACGTGCTGCTCTCGGGCAACTTCGCCGAAATCGAGAAGTGGCAGGACGAGCAGTCCTACGAACGAACGCGCCGCCTGCGGCCGGACCTTCTGGAAATTCAGAATTCAGAATTCAAAATTCAAAATTAATCGAATTCCGAAATCCGACAGCAGCATGAAGGCCGGCAACATCGTACTCGACAAAAGTTTCTCGTTCGCAGTCCGCACAGTGAACATATACAAGGCATTGCAGAACGGGCAGGAGTACACTCTCTCGAAACAGCTGCTGCGCAGCGGAACGAGCATCGGCGCCAATATCCGCGAGGCCCTGCGCGGCCAGTCTCGCAACGACTTCATATCGAAGATGAACATAGCCCTGAAAGAGGCCTACGAGACGGAATACTGGCTCGAACTGCTGCATGCGACAGGTTATCTGGACAAACCGCAGTTCGACGACGCGTTCGCGGAGTGCCGCGACCTGACCAACATACTGTCGAAGATAATCATATCTTCAAGACGAAACGATAATGTCTAACTCTCTCGATATTCGGAATTCGATTAATTTTGAATTTTGAATTTTGAATTTTGAACTGATAATATGAAATATTATCTCATTGCCGGCGAGCCGTCGGGCGACCTGCACGGCGCCAACCTGATAAAAGGGCTGAAAAAGGCCGACCCCGAGGCTGAGTTCCGCTTCTGGGGCGGCGACAAGATGGCCGAGGCGGGCGGTGCGGAGAACCTGCGCAAGCACTACCGCGAGACGTCGTTCTTCGGCATCGTCAACGTGCTGCTCAACATGCGCACCATCTCGCGGCAGATGCGCGAATGCCGCGCCGACATCGAGAGCTACGCACCCGACGTGCTGATACTCATCGACTACCCGGGCTTCAACATGAAGATGGCCCGCTTCGCCCACGAGCGCGGCATCCGCACCTTCTACTACATCGCCCCCAAGGTGTGGGCATGGCGCGAGCACCGCGTGAAGGCCATCCGCCGCTACGTCGACCAGCTCTACATCATCTTCCCGTTCGAGCGCGAATACTTCGCACGCCACGGCATCGACCCCGTTTTCGAGGGCAATCCTCTGGTCGACGCTCTGGCCGCACGCCGCGGCACGCTTCCCTCGCCCGAGGAGTTCCGCCGCCGCAACGGACTCGACGAGCGCCCCATCGTGGCGCTTCTGGCAGGCAGCCGCCGCGGGGAGATCCGCGACAACCTGCCCCTCATGGCCGAGCTGTCGCGCCGCTTCCCCGACCGGCAGTTCGTCGTGGCGGGAGTCTCGTGGCTCGACCGCGCGATTTACGAGAAGTACATGGCCGGCAGCGACATACGCTACGTCTGCGACCAGACCTACGAGACGCTCCGCGCCGCCGAGGCGGCCGTCGTGACGTCGGGCACGGCGACGCTCGAAACGGCGCTTATGAACATTCCCGAGGTGGTCGTCTACCGCACCTACGAGTGGCAGGTTCGCCTGCGGCCCTATGTGCTGAAAGTGCCGTTCGTGTCGCTCGTGAACCTCAACCTCGGGCGCGAAGCGGTACGCGAAATCATACAGTCGACACTCGACGTCACCGAGGCCGAGGCCGAGCTGCGCGCCATACTCGCCGACGGCTCGAAACGCGAGAAGATGCTCGTCGACTTCGACGAGCTGCGAGTGGTAATCGGCAATGCGGGCGCCAGCGAACGCTTCGCCAGGCGAATGGTGGAGGAAATTCAAAATTCAAAATTCAAAATTCAGAATTAGCGACCGACGACCGGCTCCTCAGGACGCGAGCCGTACCCGACGACGTATTGGCATCCGAACGACACCGCACACACAAAACGCATGAGTCCGACACCCTACATAATCATGGCTGCCGTTTGGGGCCTCGCCGGCGCGTTCGTCGCCCGCTGGCCGGAGACGATGGCAGGCTACAACACGATGCCGCCCGAACGGCGCGCCGCCGTCGACATACGCGGCGCGGGAGGTTTCGCCGCACGCGCGTTCCACCTCTCGGCCGTCGTATCATTAGCCGGAGCCGCTGCCGGCGAGCAACTCGGCCGCACGATGCTGATGCTCCCCATAGGGATAGTGCTCGCCGCCGCGGTGGCGGGACAGCGCTACGACATGTACGTCATGGCCCGCCGCGTCCGCCACAACAAGGAGCGCTTCATGCCGCTGCTGCTTGTCGGCGACGAGTCGGAACGAATGATACGCAGCTACCTCGACCGTGCGGAGCTCTACGTCTGCCGCCGGTACGGGCTGTTCGGCCGGCCGATTGCCGTCTGCGCCGTTACGGACGATGGCGGCGGAGTCTTCGAAGTGAAGAACCTCGCCGTCGACGCCGCATTCCGCAGCCGCGGACACGGACGACGGATGCTCGCCGCCATGGCGTGGCGCTGCCGCCGCGGAGAGTGGCTCACGCTCGGCACGGGCGAAACGCCCTCGACGCTGGCGTTCTACCGCTCGTGCGGATTCCGCGAGTACGGACGCATCGCCGGCTTCTTTACCGACAACTACGATCGGCCGATAGCTGAGGAGGGCGTCACGCTGCGCGACATGATACTGCTAAGGAAACGTCTGCGGAGCTGACTCCGCCCAACGACCATACGACGCGGAAGGGACTACTCCGTGTATTTCCCTTTCGCAGAGAAAGAGACGGGGCGGAAGGCGCCCTATGCACGAAACCGCTTTTCGATTTTAGAGAGGCGGATTTCGACACGACGACTGCACGACGCGCAAGGGACATACTCCGTGTATTTCCCTTTCGCGGAGAAAGAGACGGGGCGGAAGGCGCCCTATACACACGGAAGCCGCTTTTCGATTTTAGGGAGGCGGATTTCGACACGACGAATGTACGACGCGGAAGGGACATACTGCTCGTATTTCCCTTTCGCGGAGAAAGAGACGGGGCGGAAGGCGCCCTATAAAATCGAAAAGAGATGAAGATTATTTGCATAGCCAGAAACTACTCCGACCATGCTGCGGAGTTGAGCAACATCGCGGCAGGCAGCGATGAACCCGTATTTTTCATGAAGCCCGACACGGCGCTTCTGCGCAACAACGACCCTTTCTACATCCCGCGATTCTCGAACGAAGTGCACTACGAGTGCGAACTGGTGGTGAGAATCAACCGCGTGGGCCGCGCCATCGAGGAGCGGTTCGCACACCGCTACTACGACGAGGTGGGCCTCGGCATCGACTTCACGGCCCGCGACCTGCAACGCCGTGCCGCCGAGGCAGGACTTCCGTGGGAAGCGGCCAAGGCATTCGACCGCTCGGCGGCGCTGTCGCCGGAGTTCGTGCCGCTGGCCGAGCTGGGCGGCGACGTGCAGAGGCTGCATTTCGAGCTGCTCGTCGACGGCGAGGTGCGCCAGCGGGGCGACACGTCGCAGATGCTCTCGTCGGTCGACCGCATCATCTCGCATGTGTCGAAATTCATCACGCTCAAAATGGGCGACCTGATATACACCGGAACACCGGCCGGCGTCGCCGCCGTACACCCGGGCGAGGTGCTCGTCGCCAGGTTGGAGGGCCGCACGCTGCTGGACTTCGACGTAAGGTAATACACAATGAGTAATTATCAGTTGGTAATGAGCAATTAATATCGCCCGCTGCAACCGCGCTCTTTCATGCACGATGCCCGCGCCGCGCGAAGCGGCGGGACGGCATACGAACCGAACCCGATTACTAATTTCCGATTTATCCAAGATTATGCTTTTACACGAAAAACTGCTCCCCTACCGACTGCTGCTGGCGTCGCAGTCGCCGCGCCGCCGCGAGCTGCTCACGGGCTGCGGTCTGCGCTACGAACTCGCCCCGCGCTACGATGTCGAGGAGACCTATCCGGCCGACATGGCCGCCGCCGACGTTCCGCTATACCTCTCGCAGCTCAAAAGCGACGGATTTCCGCGACCGCTCGCCGAGGGAGAGATTCTGCTCACGGCCGACACGGTAGTCATCGCCGGCGGCGAGATTCTCGGCAAGCCGCACGACCGAGCCGATGCGCTGCGCATGCTTCGCAAGCTCTCGGGAGCACGGCACACGGTCATTACCGGCGTCACGCTCCGCACGGCCGACCGGCGCCGCAGCTTCACGGCTGCGAGCGAGGTCACGCTCCGCACCCTCACCGACGAAGAGACAGCCTACTACGTCGACACCTTCCGGCCCTACGACAAGGCGGGCTCATACGGCATTCAGGAGTGGATAGGCTACGCCGCCATCGAGCGCATCGACGGTTCGTTCTACAACGTCATGGGGCTGCCCGTGCAGAGGGTCTACGTGGAGTTGGAGCGCTTCATCGGAGAGCTGTCGCAACAAAACTGAAAAACCGGCATCGGACTCTTCGCCTAACGCGGCCGCCAGCGCAATGAATCGCCGCCGGCACGAGACCCGATGCCGCAACCGACCTCCGCGACTTCGTCATCCGCAACCTGCCGACCCTGAACTCCTCCCATCCGCCCCCCAGGAACCCGACACCGCCACGGGCCGCAACCACGGGCGGCAGCATCGTCTGCGAAGAGACATCGCCACCGCCCGGCCCGGCTGCGTAAAACGAGCCGGGAGTTCCGGCCACGGAGACTTCCGGGCTACACGAAACGAAAAACCGCACAAAACATTTTGTGCGGTATTCGTTATCTGCGACGCAAAAAAAGAAGAGCTGACGCTTCGATTTTACCCCCACCATTCAACAACCAAACACCTTTTTTTGGAATAAAATCATGAATGAAACGCCAGCCCTGTATCTTTGTGCCGATATGAATCATGTTTGGTATTGCAAATGTAAAACAAAATATCGAATAAAACAACTGATTTCATGATTTTTTTCGATATTTTTCCATACCGTCCGCCGGACATGGCATGCGCAGGGTAAAATAGCTGATACGACGCACGATAGAGCCGTCGAAAAATTTACTGTTATTTTCCAAACAATAGCCGCATGTATTTTAAAAAAATTTACTAACTTTGCCGGGCAAACCGATACGCGAACGCGCCCGACACGGCAAGTCGCCGATAACGTTAAGCTATTGCAATCATGATAAGCGAAAATAGAGTCAATACTCTGCATGGCATCCTGCTCATAGCACTATTCTCCTGCTCGGCGTTCTACATCGCCGACACGCAGTTCGTGCGCAGTCTGTCATTCAGCCCGCTGATAGTCGGAATCATCCTCGGCATGCTCTATGCCAACTCGCTGCGCAACCGCCTGCCGGAGACGTGGGTTCCCGGCATCAGGTTCTGCACGAAGCAGATTCTGCGCACGGGAATCGTCCTCTACGGCTTCCGCCTGACGTTCCAGAGCGTCGTCGAGGTGGGTCTCGCAGCCGTAGCGGTCGACACGGCGATAGTCGTCGGCACGATTCTGCTCGGAATCGTCATCGGACGCCTCCTGAAAATGGACAGCGACCTCACGCTTCTGACATCCACCGGCAGCGCGATATGCGGAGCCGCAGCCGTGCTGGGCGCAGAGCCCGTAGTGGGCGGACAACCCCACAAAACGGCCGTCGCAGTCTCTACGGTCGTGATTTTCGGCACGGTGTCGATGTTCCTCTACCCCGCTCTGTGGCGCGCCGGAGCTTTGGCGCTCGATCCCGCGCAGATGGGCGTCTACACGGGTGCGACGCTCCACGAGGTGGCTCACGTAGTCGGAGCCGGCGACGCCATGGGTGGCGAAATAGCCGACACGGCAATCATCGTGAAGATGATACGCGTGATGATGCTCGCTCCCGTGCTGCTCGTCATGAGCCTGCTGCTCTCGCGCGGCAAGGAGGGCGGCAAGGGCGGCAGCCGCAAAATCACGATTCCGTGGTTCGCATTCGGATTTCTCGCCGTCATCGGCTTCAACTCGCTGGACTTGCTTCCCGCACCGATGGTCGGAGCGATAAACTACGCCGACAACTTCATGCTCACCATGGCCATGACGGCCCTCGGCGCCGAGACGAGCATCGACAAGTTCCGCCAGGCGGGCGCCAAGCCGTTCCTGCTGGCCGCAGTGCTGTATGCGTGGCTGCTCGCGGGAGGCTACATGCTTGCAAAATCGATTTAACACACAATAGACTATGGAATTTCTGACAAACGAAAAACTTACAATCGTCGGTGCAGCCGGCATGATCGGCTCCAACATGGCGCAGACCGCCATGATGATGCACCTGACTCCCAACATCTGCCTCTACGACCCCTTCGCTCCGGCATTGGAGGGCGTGGCCGAGGAGCTCTACCACTGCGCTTTCGAGGGAGTGAACCTCACCTTCACCTCCGACATAGCCGAGGCTCTGACCGGCGCATCGTATGTCGTATCGTCGGGCGGCGCAGCCCGCAAGGCAGGCATGACCCGCGAGGATCTGCTCAAAGGCAACGCCGAAATCGCCGCCCAGTTCGGCAAGGACCTGCGCAAGTACTGCCCCGACGTGAAGCACGTGGTCGTAATCTTCAATCCGGCCGACATCACGGGTCTCATCACGCTGCTCTACTCGGGCCTGAAACCCTCGCAGGTGACCACCCTCGCAGCCCTCGACAGCACACGTCTGCGCAGCGAGCTGGCCAAGTACTTCAAAATCTCGCCCGACGCAATCCGCAACTGCCGCACCTACGGCGGTCACGGCGAGCAGATGGCCGTCTACGCGTCGACGACGATGGTCAGCGACAAGCCTCTCTCCGAGCTCATCGGCACCGAGATGCCCGTCGAGGATTGGCAGGCGCTGCGTCAGCGCGTCATTCAGGGCGGCAAGAACATCATCGACCTGCGCAGCCGCTCGTCGTTCCAGAGCCCCGCATACGTCTCGATATGTATGATTGCGGCGGCCATGGGCGGACGCAAGTTCGACTACCCGGCAGGCGTGTATGTATCGACTCCCGAGTTCGACCACATCGTAATGGCCATGGAGAGCACCATCAGCCGCGACGGCGTGAGCTACACGACCGTGGAGGGCACTCCCGAGGAGCATGCCGCATTGGCCGAGAGCTACCGCCACCTCTGCACGCTTCGCGACGAGGTCATCGGCATGGGCATCATCCCCGCGATTTCGGAGTGGAGCACAATCAACCCCAATCTGAAATAATCAGGGCGGCGACACGCCGCGAAACAGCACGGAAAATCCCCTCTGCTTCGGTTGCAGAGGGGATTTTCATATACGGGCCCGAACCGGCGGGCGGATTGCAGCGGCAATATTTGCAAAGCCGCACTGCCTGCCTACGCGACGCCGCAGCCGCCGTACAAGCAGGCTATCGTCGCACGGACAAGCCTTCGCGCCGCACGCGCTTCGCATCACGTCACGGCCGCACTGCCTACCGTATGCCTCCTTCGCGGGCGAACTCCTCGACCGAACGGCGGAAGTGCTCGATGGTCTCCTCCATGGAGACGTAGGATTTGCCTCCCGCAGCATTTCGGTGGCCGCCGCCGTCGAAATATTTGCGTGCGAAGACATTGACGTCCACATCGCCGCGCGAGCGCAGCGACACGCGTATGAACTTGCGATGGGCCAGGAACATGGCCGACATCTTCATCTTCTTTATTGTCAGCGCATAGTTGACGAAACCCTCGCTGTCGCCCTGCTGAAAGCCGAAGCGGCGCATCTCATTCTCCAACAGCGACATGTAGGCCACCTGCCCGTCGTGGATAATCTCCATCTTGCGGTTTATGGCATAACCGAACAGCCGGGCGCGGCCCTCGGTGTAGGCATTGTAGACATTGTTGTGAATCTGCGGAATATCTATCCCCTTCTCGGCGAGTACGGCCACGGCACGGTAGAGCGCCGGTGTGAGCGTCGAGAACGAGAAGTTGCCCGTATCGGTCATCATGCCCACGTAGAGCGACGCCGCGACATCGGCCGAAATGGCATCGGTGCCCTCCATGGCCTCGATAATCGAATATACGAGGAAAGAGGTGCTCGACATCTCGGGATGCGAGAACACGAGGTCGAACTCCTCGCCCGGCGAGAGGTGGTGGTCGATGAGAATCCGGCGCGCCGAGGTGTTGGCGGCTATGGTGTCGGAGAGTATTTCCAGACGCGAAAGAGTGTTGAAGTCGAGACAGAAAATCATGTCGGCCTGCTCGACGGCACGGCGTGCACGGCCCTCGGTGTCGGTCTTGAATATCACGATATTCTCTATTCCCGGCATCCAGTCGAGGAAATAGGGGTATTTGTTCGGCACGACGCACGTCACCTCATGCCCCATTCTGAGGAGCATTTCGCGCCACGCCAGCGACGAGCCCACGGCGTCGCCGTCGGGGTTCGTGTGAGCTACTACGACTATCTTCGACGGCACGGCGAGCATTTCGCGCAGGCGTCCGATATTTTCCATTGACAGTTGCATAAGACGAGGGTTTTACGCCCCTAAACCGAGGCTATCATCCGCAAATATACTAAAAAAAGAGACAACCGCAAAAATGCGGTCGTCTCCATGTCGTTCAGGCCCGGCCGGCAGTCCTGCCGCCGCCCGAAACCGCGCATCAGGCTACTCCTCGTCCCGGGGGATTACGATAGCACCGCGCGAAGGTACGACGGGATTGTGGATTCCGACGAACTGCGGCATCCTGGTCTGCATCTTCGCCGCTGCGGGAGCCGAGCCCGTGATGAGCTCCAAAGCCTTGTCGAGCAGCGGGTCGCCCGCCACGCCCCAGTCGGCGTAACCTATCTCCTGGCTCCACTCCTTGACTTCGTAGTCGGGAATCTGACCTTCGGGATTGCCGGTTTCGTTCTTGGCATTGTAGCTCTGGAAGGTGATGGGCGCGAACACATAGCTGTAACCGCCGTAGTTGAACGTCTGCGTCTCCATGCCGACGTTCTTTCCCTCGGTGCGCTCGCCGATGAGCGTCACGGGGAAGTCGATGCCGCGCAGCGAGTTGAACGTGAGCTCCGACGACGAAGCCGAGTTGCCCGTCACGAGCAGATAGAGGCGGTCCATCGAGAGATAATGGCTCGTGCTGTATATGGACTGTCCGGACGCAGCGCCGAAATACTCCATTCTCATCTTGTCGGGGAACGACCAGCCGTTCTTGGCCATTCGGGTGTCGTTGTAGCGATACTTCTCGAACACCTTTCCGTCGGCCTTGTCGCCCGCCACGACGCTGGTAATCATCTGCGACGACATCACGTGACCGCCGCCGTTCAGACGCAGGTCGATGACTATATCGTCGATGCCGGCCGCCTTGAACGAGCTGAATGCGGCGAGAACCTCGTCGTCGAACGACGCCTCGAACGCCGAATAGACCAGATAACCGATCTTCTTCGAGCCCTTGTTTATCACCTCGTAGTGCAGCACGGGATTGCAGTACATGCTCTGAGCGGAGAGCGTCATCGTGCGGCCGTCCAGCAGGCCGACGTTGTAGGTCGTGCCCGTACCCTGCGTAAGCAGGTTGTAATAGTAGGTGTTGGCATTGCTTGCCGTGAGTTTCGTGCCGTTCACCGACGTAATCATGTCGCCGCGCTTCAAGCCGGCCTTGGCCGCCGGAGAATCGGGATAGACGCCTCGCACAGCCAGGGCATAGCCGCTGGCGCCCAGATTGACGAACGTAAGATTAGGGAAGATGCCGTTCGTCACCTCGGCCGTCTTCGCCACTGCCGCACGACCCGAACCCGAGCGGGTGATGTAGGAGTAGAGGTAACGGCTGCCGTCGGAGTTCCTGCCGCCGTCGAGGTCGTTGGTCGTCATCGAGAGCAGCGTGTTTTTGAGGAACGCATCGTATGCCTGCGCATAGTCGCGCTCGATGGAGTTATACTCGTCGTTCCAGAGGTAGTTCTCGCTCAGGATGCGGTCTATCTGGCTGACGTTGACGTCGAAATCGGGATGGCTGCCGGCCACTCCCTGCGTCACGGTAACCAGAGTCACGTCGTCGTAACCGCTCACCGACATCACGATGCTTCCCGAGCGCGTCGCGCCGGTCTCGTTCTTCGTAGTGCGTATCGTCATGGTCGACGTGCCTTTCGAGCCGCTCTTGGCGCTCGTGATAGTAAGCCATGCCACATTGGTGCTCTTGGCCGTCCACGCCGCCGAAGCCGTGAACTTCACGGTCAGCGTCGACTCGATGGTCGACACGCGAACCTCGTCATCGCAATCCTTGTAGGTTATCGGGCCGTTGCCCGGAACCGGCGTATCGCCGGTGCTGTCGCTGCCGCACGCGGCGACGAAAGCCGCCGTGCAAATCAGCATCAATCGAAAAATGTTTTTCATCGTTATCATGTTTTAATTCTTCCCGATAGTGCAAAGATAACGTTTTATGCCGAAAAAACGTATGCCGCACACCATTTTTACAGCGCCGCCTCTTCGGCCCGCGACCTGCACCACTGCGCGATGCCGCACTCGCCGCACTTCGGGCGGCGGGCCGTGCACACGTAGCGCCCGTGCAGTATCAGCCAGTGATGGGCCACGGGAAGCAGATGCGACGGGATGTGCCGTTCGAGCTGCAACTCCGTCTGCAACGGGGTTTTGGCGCCCCGCGTGAGACCTATCCGGGCCGAGACGCGGAAGACGTGCGTGTCGACCGGCATGACCTCCTTCTGCCATATGACCGCTCCGACGACGTTCGCCGTCTTGCGGCCCACGCCGGGCAGACGTTGCAGCGCGTCGAGGTCGCTCGGCACCTCGCCGCCGAACTCATCGCACAACATGCGGGCCATACCGGCCAGATTGCGCGCCTTGTTGTTCGGATAGGATATGCTGCGTATGTATTCGTAAATCTGCTCCTGCGATGCGGCAGCCATGGCCTGCGGCGTGGGGAACGCCTCGAAGAGGGCGGGCGTGGTCATGTTCACGCGCTTGTCGGTGCACTGGGCCGAGAGAATCACGGCCACCAGCAGCTGGTAGGGATTCTCGTATCGCAGTTCGCTCTCGGCCACCGGCATATTCTCGGAAAACCAAGCGATTACTCCGTCGTAACGTTGTTTGAGTGTCATAGTCTTCTACCTCCCGGGCACGCCTACGCTTCGCCGAGCTTGCCGCCGAAGTGCGGATCGGACGGCGAGGGCTCAGGCTTTCCGATTTCGATTTTCCCAACGTTGCTCTCATATCGCGTGACGTTGTCCTGCAACGACATCAGAAGACGCTTGGCATGTTCCGGGGTGAGGATTATGCGGCTGTTCACGCGCGCCTTCGACATGCCCGGCAGCACCGCCGCGAAGTCGAGCACGAATTCCGACACCGAGTGCGAGATTATCGCAAGATTGGAATATTTGCCTGCCGCCACCTCGTCCGGCAGCTCTATGTCCATGCCTATTTTTTTGATTTCCGTCATTTCGTTTCCGTTTTAATGCGAAGCAAATATAAGATTTTCATCGCAATATACTGCCATTCGCATACATTATTTTTCAACAATCGGCAACATCCGCGCCGGTGCGCATGCGCGAAACGTTTTTTTTGCATGCGAAACAACGCAATACGGATTATTTTCCGTATCTTTGGCTATCGCCTTAGATACTCCCGCTCGGCAATGCTCAAATAAATTTGGCAT
>CAMWIG010000002.1 GCA_947174295.1 uncultured Alistipes sp.
CGCCCACATCGCGGTTTCGGCAGTTTACTGCAACGGTGCTATCACCTTCGCATTCGACGAAAATCTCGGAGTAGCGACCGTTGAGATCTACTGCCCCGACGGCAATGTCGTAGCAGACATGTTCGACACGGCCGAGGGTACAGCCACCGTAGCGCTCGACGATGAGCAAACGGGCGAGTATACCATCGTTCTGACTACGGACAACTCCGTCTACGAAGGCTATTTCGCTCTTTAATCGCGGATTCCGCATAGTGCGGCGGTACGATTATGTACCGCCGCATTGTTTTTTACGCGAAATCGGCTACCTTTGCCGCAGAAACCATACGACGGACAAGTCGACGACCGGGGCTAAAATCCGTCTTCGAACCTCCGCGAAGCAAAATCCGCCACGATGAAACGAATAACGGCCATACTACTCGCATGCTGCGCATCGTTCGCCGCCTGCAACAGAGACAATGAAATCACACGAATCGAAGACGACGGCTCCGACACGCGCTGCATCGTATTCGAGTACACGCCTGCTCCGGGGCAATTCATAAACGAGAATTTCACCGCCGCGACCGCCGACGAAGCATGCGCATATGCGGAGCAGCGCCTGAATGCGGAGACCCTCTCATACGTATCGCTCGGAGCATTCGGAGGCCGTCTCATCGTAGGATTCGGCCGCAGCATTCCCTGCGGCGGCGACGGAGCATACGACTTCGAAATTTTCGGCAACGCCTTCAACGGCGCATCCGAACCGGGCATAGTGTGGGTCATGCAGGATGAAAACGGCAACGGACTGCCCGACGACAGATGGTACGAACTGCGGGGCTCGGAGTGGGACGACGACCGAACCGTCTACGACTACTCGGTAACCTACCACCGCCCCGCAACCTCTGCGGATGCGATATCATGGAGCGACAATCTCGGCGGCAGCGGCGAAATTCCGCGCATAGCGCAACACAGACAGGAGTCCTACTATCCCGCATGGATAGCCACCGACAGCTACACGCTGAGCGGTACGCGCCTGCGCACGAACATATATGCCGACCCCGACCTCTCGACCGAGGAGGGAGAATATTGGGTCTGGGACTCGTTCGGCTGGGGATACGTCGACAATATCGGTACGAACAACAACCGATTCCGAATATCCGACGCCATGAATGCCGACCATACCCCGGCCAATCTCACAAGCATCGACTTCATCATGGTGCAGACGGCCGTACAGGGCGCATCGGGAGGTCTCGGAGAATTGTCCACCGAAGTAACTCGTTTCCGCGACCTGCACTATAAGACGGGGAATCGGCTCTGAACAATCGGGAACATACGCTCGGCGTTGCGCGTCGTTACGGCCGCGACCTCCTCTTCGCTCACACCTTTGAGCTCTGCGATACGACGGCATACGTACACCACGTATGACGACTCGTTGCGGCTGCCGCGAAACGGCACGGGTGTAAGGTAGGGACAATCAGTCTCCAAAACGATGTCGTCGAGCGGTATCTCGCACACCGTCCGGGCAATCTGCGCCTTCTTGTATGTCACCACTCCGCCTATGCCGAACACGAAATCCCCGCACGAGCGCAAACGACGGTACGTCTCCGCATCCTCGCTGAAAGCATGAAACACGCCCCGCAGACCGCTGCCGCGAAACTCCTCCATAATCTCCATCATCTCCGCATATGCGTTCCGCGTATGTATGGCCACAGGCAGCCCCGACTCCACGGCCCAACGGCACTGCCGGCGGAACGCCTCCGTCTGTTCGGCCCGAAACTCCTCCGACCAATAGAAATCGAGCCCGATTTCACCTATGCCGACGAAGCGAATCCCCTCGGGCGGCTGCCTCAGAAGGCACTCCGTCTCGTTCAAATCCTCACGCCAGCGCGGATTGCCGTTCACCGACGTAGGATGCAGCCCTATCATGGGCAGACAGCTCTGCGGATGCCGCCGGACGAGATCGAACATACGACCGTTCCCCGCCGGATCTATCGCCGGCAGCAACATCGTCGCGACTCCCGCAGCAAGAGCTCTCTCCACCGTCTGTTCGCGATCGACGTCGAACTCCGGCTCATAAATGTGCGAATGCGTATCTATAAGTTTCATAACATATTACATGATTCATACTTACCTCCCGGCACCGCCCTGACGACACCCTGCATTTCGAGCTCCGTCATAGTCGCCATCACCGTACCTATATCCAGGCCGCAGAGCGACATCAGCGCATCCGTCGACATCGCATCGCCGCCCGACAGACACGCCATGATTCGGTAACCGTCATCCGACAGTTCCACTCTCGGTCTTTGCGAAACCTCGGCAATCCGCTCTGCGAGAGGCCACCCCAGACATCCGGCGATATCGCTGCCCGAACATACCATCTCCGCACGATGCGTCCTTATCAGCATATTCGGCCCCGACGACAGGCCGTCGGTCGGACGCCCCGGCACCGCCATCAGCGTTCGGTTGTACGACAACGCCAGTTCGGCCGTCGCCATAGACCCGCCCGCAGGCAGCGACTCCACGACGAGCGTACCCTCGCTCATGGCCGCCATAATGCGGTTGCGCTGAATATACGACCCCTTGTGTCTGCCCGACGCCATGTTCAACTCCGAAACGATCGCCCCACCCGACGACAGAATCTTCTCCGCAATATACGAATGGTTCTTCGGCATGATATCCGGCAGCACCGACGGCACGACCGCCACGGTCGGCACCTTCGCATCCAACGCCGCACGATGAGCATTCGCATCGGTTCCGAATGCCAGACCGCTCACCACCCTCACGTCGTCGACACAATCGGCCAGCTCCCCTATCAGCAGGTCGCATGTCACAGCGCTGCGGCCCGGCATACGCGTGCCCACAACCGTCAGCATACGCCCCGTCAAGGCTCCGACCGAGCCCATGACATATATCACATGAGGATAATCCGCCACTCCGAATGTCATCATCTGCGGATACTCCGCATCGGTCGACGCTATCGGCCGCACACCCTCTCTTTCGCACCGGCGCAGCTCCCGCTCGGCCTCGGCAAATCCTTCCCGGGCCGCGATTCTGCGCGCCAGCTCTGCACTGCGCACCCCGCGCCGCATCAGTTCCGACGCACCCGCAGCATATATCGCTCTCGCATCGCCGAACTCCTCCAACAACTTGACGGTATTCGCCGCATTCAACCGCTGCACGTAGGTCAGCGCAATATCCTCGATGGTCATAAATCCAGTGATTAGAGCATAAAGATATTGGTTTTGCTTGAAAATTCAGAGGAAAACCGCATTAAATTTTGCATAATCGCGAATTGTTTGTATATTTGCACTCCCGAAGTTACGAACCGTACTTCGGACAAGGTCTGATGGCCGAGTGGCTAGGCACAGCTCTGCAAAAGCTGCTACAGCGGTTCGAATCCGCTTCAGACCTCACCGAAACAGCGTTACAGATATCTGTAACGCTGTTTTCTTTTGAGTTTGTACAGCATTTGTACGGCAACTACGATTCTGGGGTAATCTTAAAAGTTTTTTGTTCGTTATTCTCGTTCTACAGACGACTTTGCTTCATTCTCATATCAAGAACCATCTTGCGCTGTGGACGTATAATCGTATTTCTTGAGCAAATGTTTCACTATGTAGCGCAACCAATCCGTGCAGCTTTCCTTCAACCTCCAATTGATGGTCTTGTTAGTGCATAGGGTTTCAGTCTATTCGCAGGTTATGGCAATCAGTTGCCCACTTGAAATACACCTCCTCAATGTACCTGTCGCAATTAAAAAACAACATTAATCTGCTAAATCTGAAAAATGTTGAATAGTTCTAAATATAAACTGTTGAAAATCACCAAAAAGATGCGTATAATCAGCCGTTGATTTAAAGATGCCCCAACAACGGTTAAGAGCTTCATTTGCATCAGCAGCCAATCCTAACTCCACCATTTTTTCAAATCCCTGATGGTGGTCTTCATGTTGCATAAACGAAGCTAATGTCCCATTAGGGCATTGCTGCAAATATGCGCCTATTAGAAATTTTTCAGGAGCAATATAAGGATATAAAAAGAATGCAAAATCAGTAGGATTATTATATCCAAAATATCTCGGATCAGCTTGATAATCACCGTCAAATACACAGCAATAGCCTTTCTTTGGAATAAACTGGTTGAAATTACGTTTGTGACGCTTATAGTCATTCTCTACTTCATTAACAGCTCCCGATGTAACAATATTAATTAAACGATCAAAATATTTCTTTTGTCTATTAATTTGCACAAACATTTGTCGGATAATGTATTTTGCAAGACCATCTTCGCAATATAATGTAATCAACGGATGAGCCATTGAATCCATTCTAGAAAAAACGGTATTAACTGCAGGTTTCGATATCACACTATACCTGCCATCTGGAGTAACATCAATTAATTTCCTTGATTTTTGAGGAAAGGCTGAAAGCAATGTTGCAGAATGTGTTGTTAACACAAATTGCTGCTTCTTGGTCCACGCAATATATTGAATAACATCTGCTAATCTTCGTTGAACATTGGGATGAATTCCGCATTCTAATTCATCAATCAAAATAAGCGATTCTTTAGGAGCTTCGTCAATATCAATCAACATATTTAATAACGCCTCTTCTCCTGACGCTGCATTATAACTCGAATATGCTTCAGCAATACCATCAATCGTTTTTTCTATTAAAAATGCCCGTTTATTGATATGTGATCCTGTTTGATATATTGTTAAAACTTCTGGGATTTCTAGGATATAACGAAAGTATGATGTAACAGCATCACTAATTTGGGCCTTAGGGGCTATTGAGGCTTTATAATTTAAACGACGCGTAAAATCACGAGCGGGCAACATGCGTTCTAAATCAATAAAGCGCACATGACGATCTTTAATCTTTGCATTGGTACGCCTTTGTATTGATGATTTACCCAATCCTGTCCACGATTTTCTTACGCCAGTATTACGTTTACCTATTCCATGTAAATCATTATTAGTACCGACTCTCCACCATAGTTGATAGGCATAACCACCGTTATCGGTTTCGTTCTTGGTAAAACTAATTACATCACGCCATGTAGCACGCTTAAATTCGGTATCTGGTCTTGTTGAATCATACCTCCAAAACTCTTCAAAACTACAAGCCATTAGTAATAATATACTTGTTTTACCAATTTTATTCGTTCCAGCAATTACAGAAACAGGATGGTCAAAAGATAAGTCCAAGTCCTTAACATGTCTAAAACACGAAACTTGAATTCGTTTTAAAAAATGCAAAAACGAATTATCTCTATTGGTAAAACTATTTATGTCATAGTTTTCTAATTTTCGCTTATATTCATTTATTTTACTAAGGTTCGTAGCCATATTGAATTCAAAGAATTATTGTAAAGATAATTATAAAATTGAACACAACAAAAAAATATATAATCATGTTACATTATAAGTACAGAATCATCGCTATATTACAAAACTGCATAGTCGCAGGTAATACAATGATTCTATAAATCAGCCAAGGAGTGGACACCGAGAACCAAATTTTCATTACTAATAATTTAAATACAACACCTCACAAAATCAAATTTTGTTATACCAAACAGAATTAATTTTCCAGTTCAATCAACATCTGTAATTGCGCATCATAAGCTATTTTCTGCCCTCTGATAATGTAGTCTATCGCTTGTGCAATAATTCTATACGGAACAATGAACCACTCTCTGGGGCGGGCATTGCCAGCGGACAGCTGCAATTGTACATCTTTGAATAGCTTATGAACAATATTTTCAAACGCAACTGCTGTGATATTGTATACCCTCCATGACGAAACAATTTCTACATCGGCAAACAGATAAGTGGCATCATTCCGTGCATTGGCGATGCGTTCCTCGACAGTTTGTGTCGTGAATCCGATTTTGTAAAGATTCCGAATGGACGAAATTTCCAGGTCATCCGATTTCGAACGCAACACATAGATATAGCCGCTCAGAATATCCCTATCGGTAATTGTAAAATTTCGTTTTAAGTAATCATCGTCGGACAATGAAGCATCGACAACGGAATATCCATCCGTATATAACGATTTGGCCAATGTCTGCAACAGTATATCCGATTCTGTTCCATTTTCGTAGATGCAGCGGGTGCGCCCATCTTTTTTGTAATCCTTGTTTTTGGAAATAGCCTCCAATCTGTACAACAACACCAATACTCCGCCAACTACGAAATAAGCTCCTTCATGCAGGTGGTCTTCCTTGAATTTGATGAGCTTGCGTTTCCCATCTCGCAAATCGGCATGCACGCCCCTGAACCCTGCTTCGTACTCTTTGAAGTCTTTGCATTCGACCCGCCGTGCGATGTAATCAGGCCGTTCGATATCGACAGGCTTCCGCATATAGTCGGGAACATCAAAAATCGCTTGTGTTTCCGGAGCAAGATTGAAAATCGGGTCATTGAAAATATCCTTTATGGCTTCGTCCGGGCTTTGAACCGTTTGTTCCGCCAACAATCCGAGACGGTCGAGCGGCAGACATTTTTCGCGTTTCCACGGTTCGCCTTGAATTCCCCGCAACCGGGCAAACAGACGCCCCTCGTTGCCTCCGATATCTTCCGGCATACGGTTATTGCGTTCGACGAAATTCGTAATCTCCTCGAACGACCGCAACAGCCGGTCGTTTACAGTCGGCTTTTTGGCAACAGGCTTTACGTCGACAAACGGGGCTTCGTCGAATATCCTCAATAACTCATCGTCCCACTTGCTCATATCTAATGCTTCTGTGACAGATATTCCTGCTTTTTCTTGGCGATGAATGCAATAGCCGACGCAATACGCCGTCCCAACGGATCGGTATCGTTCAGTGTAGGCAGTTTGCCTTCATGTTCCGCCTGATATTTCGGCAGATAGTTGCGGTATAGTATGACAGCCTCCTCGACCGTCATGTCCGAACGCTGCTCCTCAATGACGAACTGCACCGTGCGCAGAATCTCAGGAGTTATCGAACGCGACAATATTTCATAGGCACGCTGGAACGGATTGATGCTGTCGATAAGATTAATCGACAGTTTGTCTATTTCGACAAACTGGTTGGCAATGCGAATGAATTTCTTGCCATCAGGTGCTGTTTCGATTTCCGAACCTTGAACAGCAGTCGATAACACGACCTGTTGGCGCACCTGCTCGACTTCATCGTCGGTCAATGCCGGATAACGCTCCTGTATGACCTTCGGAATCAACACTTGTGTAATCAATTCGGCAATCGCTTCGTTCGACATGGCCTGCCGAATAATATCGCTCGACAGAATCGACGCTTTCAATTCGGTCATGTCGTTTTCGATTATCGCCCTAGCCCGAGCCGACGGTTCATGCAGGCCTTCGACCAGAATCGTGCGGTCGGATTCCGGCTGCTCTTCGTCATCGCGTTTGGTACGGAAATCCCACTTCGGAGCCATTACCTGCTCCATAAGTAGCGATGCGGTAATCGCTTTGAGCATATCGTTTACAGCTGTGCCGACCTCCTCCTGCGCAGCTTCCGGGCATGGAATCAAATTGGTGAATTGTGCGTGCGTCTTACCCTCGCAGTCGCGCGTACACCGCCCGATAATCTGAATCACCTCGGTCAGCGAAGCACGAATACCGATTGTCAGACAGCATTCGCACCATTCCCAGTCGAAGCCCTCCTTGGCCGTGCCAAGAGCAATCAGTATGTCGAGGGCATCACGGCTTTTCATGTTGTTGAGATAGGCCTGCAACGACCGCCGCATAGGGATGTTATCCTCTACCAAATCACCGACCCGCAACAAACGGCCATCGGGTGTGCGGACGATTTTGATGAAATGCTCCGGCTCTTCATCCACCACTTCGCCGATTTGGGCGATGATGTCGGCCACTTGGTCGTGTTTGCCGGCATAAGCATCGCGCCCCTGCACGGGCGGGATATGAATCAAAGTCTTCTTGGTGGTGTCGAGAGCCTCGCGTATGGCCGTAATGTATTTTCCTTGAAAGAACGCATAACCGATACCGAGACTTTTCAGATATTTGTAGCCGTTCAGCTGCTGGTAGTAGTTGTAGTTGATTGCCGGCTGAAAGAGCTGTTCGTCTTCAGGACGCATGACCGGCACGGCATCTCCCCGGAAATAAGAACCCGTCATCGCCATGATATGCGCCGTAGTGAAGGTAATCAACCGTCGCACCAATTCACCCAGCCCGTTATAGGCATCCGCCGAACTGTGGTGATACTCATCGATGCCGAAAAAACAGTCGTTCAGCTGCTCGTCGCCGATTTGTTTCATGGCGATACGCAGCGTCGCATGGGTGCAAACCAGAATCCGGTTCGTATCGTTCGACATGAACTCGCGGAACCGTTTTACCTTCTCCTTTTCATTTTCAGCATCGCAAAGATTGTAATACGGCGCCACTTTCCAGTCGGCAAAGAATCCGTGTTGCTTCAATTCCGTATTGCCGAACGAGCGTCCGATTGATTTTTCGGGTACGGCGACAATCACCTTGCGAATGCCTTGATTGGCCAGTTTGTCCAATGCCACGAACATCATGGCGCGGCTCTTGCCCGATGCGGGCGGAGCTTTCACAAGCAGGTAGCGCCTGTTGCGCTGTTCGTAGACCATGCGCTGCATTTCACGCATACCCATTGCATCGACCGCAGTCGACACGCCGGTTTGCTGGTAGGATATATCGACGAGGTTTTGCATGATTTATCCTCTATAAGGTATTTCCGATTTTTTTATGATTACATGTTCGAACCCGCGTGAATCCAAAAACATTCGCAGAGATTGAGCCGAACGGTCTTGATCTTGTGTTGGTCCTATCCAAATTTCACATAATTGTAATTTATGGAAATATACGGGAATATATGGGACAATGATATTATTCGAGACACGATATTTATAATTCATATTGAAAAAAACCAACCGAGTCTCATTTTCATATTTGTACTCCTCCCTTTTAATCGTAGCAATAATCTCTTGCAAGGTATTCGTAAAAATATCCTGAGCATCTAATAATTTCGCCTTATACAACAATGTAAATCTATCAACAATACTATTAATATATGAAGAATTATTATATTGTTTTGTTTTACAGTATTCACATTGTACTCTGGTTGGAATAATCCGCCTACCTCTATTATAAGCAAACGCACCTGACAAGCTATTGAACACCAACATTACCCCACTTCCATTCCTACCATACATATTCCACATTGGCAAACTATCGAGTGTCTGAGAAAAAGAAATGAATGCAGTAGACACATGATGATTTGACAAACTAAAATCCAAGTTGGGGAATTTACTTTGAAGGCTACCAACTACTTTTAAACCAAACCTACATTCATCTTTATCATTCATATATCGACTATCTGATGCCCATAAACAAACCTGTTGGGCTTGTGGAATAGATGGGTTGTATGGTGGATTTTCCATTGGAGGAAGCGGTTCGGGCAAAATGATACCTCCGACAAGGGCCTCCAATGACGAGTAATGGTAATATCTCGCATTTTCCACATCGAAAGGATTCACTATCATATTGTTTTTCATAACGCTATCGCTTTTTCGTCATTTTCTCGTAGAGTTTAAAGAGGTATTCCAAACACTCTTCGTCGGAGATAAATGGTTCGGCACGGTAGCAGCGTTCGACAGCTGCATCCAACGCTTGGTGGGCAAGACGCAGGTCGAGCGGCATGGTTTCGGGGTTATACATTTCACCCAAAGTCATCTCCGTATGCAGTTCGCGGGTGTTCAACACATTTTCGGCATGTTCCACTAAATTCGCCCGCTGCTCTGCCGTGATTTTCGGGAACGGGAAAGTGTTGTAACACAATGTCGCCGAATATCTATAATCCGTTTTCAAACGACCACCAACAGCTCGCACCCAGATGTTGTGCAGCTTCGAGGTCAATATGGCGAACAGCCAAGGCTCGGCATTGTAAACAGCCAGTGCAGAATTGGGGATAACTATTTGCGAATTATTCCCGAAATAACCAATTGGAATATATTCTCTATTTTCAGATGAATGTGCAGGAACCAATATTGCATTAGCGGCAATATCGAAATGCTCTCGGAATTGATGCGGGCGCTCGGCCAGCTCCCGCCCTGCCTTATCCTTACTGTTCAAGCGGACTTGCCGGGTGCGTTCGATGCGTGCTGCGATATACGGATTGGCAGCAGCCCGGGGCAGTTCAGCATCATCTATCCAAAAACAGAATCGGTCAATTTGGTTGATAAATTCATAAGAGCCGCACACCCTCTTAACCAAATCAGCATCTTGCGGATATGCTGCAACAAAATCCTCTTTTTCCTGTTCCGACATCAATAAATTACCGTTGTCGTAAGGCATACAGCCGAAACTCATCTTAGGTAATCCCGCAGGTGTTTTGTGAGTTTTGCAAACAATGGTATTGGCTCCTCCACTCAAATAAGGATTGATATTCTCAACCCTGCGGCACTCTTGCGTCGATTCATTGTACAACTCTCTCTTGCCGACAAATTGTCCCGACACACCGACAATCGCACAGGTTACACCGGCATTGTATTTTGCATTGTTCGACCACTTGAACGACGTGCTGGCAAAACAAATCACGAGCCCCAAATCGAAAATATGACTCCACAACATGCCGACCTGCTCGCCTTGGCAAATGGAGTTTGTCGTCACGAAAGCATAACGCGATGCGGAGTTCTTAATGTAGTTCGCTCCCTTCCAGAACCAAGAAGCGATATAATCCAGACTTTTATTCTCTTTCAATCCGGACAAAGCGATTGTCATATCCGCCTTTTGCTCCGTCGTTTGCAGTTTCGAGCCTATATACGGCGGATTCCCCATAATATAGACCTCATCGTCGGGTGTGTGAGGGCATACCTCGTTCCAGTCGAGACGACAGGCGTTGCCGCAGACGATATGTCCACTCGGCCGCAGGGGCAAAGCATTGGGCCGCGAACTGAGTTTTTCATAGAAGATATTGTTCATCTGGTGTTCTGCCAGCCATAGCGACAGCGTAGCCGTATCGCAGGCGTATTCGTCCAGCTCGATGCCGTAGAACTGCGTCAGCGAGATATTCGAAAATAGCATTCCCGATTGTCCGCCAGCCAATGTTTGCAGACGCCGCCAGATTTCGATTTCCAGTTCCCGCACCCGCTTGTAGGCGATAATCAGGAAATTGCCAGACCCGCAGGCAGGGTCGAAGAATTTAATCTTCCCCATACGGGCAAGCAAAGCACGCAATCCCTTGGGATTGTCCTTTTCACGAACGTACTCCTCGGTGAGCGCATCGAGAAAGAGCGGACGAATCACCTTCATGATATTCGGTACGGAGGTGTAGTGGATGCCCAATCCGGCTCGCATTTCGGGCGTAACCACCGCCTGAATCATCGAGCCGAAAATATCGGGATTGATGTCTTTCCAGTCATAATCACCGCATTTCAGCATCAGCGCGCGTGTGCGGCGGCTCAACACAGGAATCGGGATATGCGTTTTGAACAGCCCGCCGTTGACATACGGGAAACGGCTCACGATGTCGGGCATCTGTGCGCGGACGTCCGCATCGCTGATTGCCATGATGTCGAAAATACCCTCGACAAATTCGGCAAGGTCGCTGCCGTCGGCTTTCGTTCCCGATTTAATCGCGTTGGTGAACATGTTCGGCTCGGGAAACAATCCGGTATCCTCGGCGAAATAACAGAACAGCAAACGCGACATGAAGACATTGAGATTGTGCATTTGTTCCTTGTCGCGCACATCGTTATAACGGCGGATGTCGTCGTAAATTTTAGCCATGACCTCGGCCGACTTGACGTCGGCCTCCTGCTCTTCGATATTTCGGAACTTCTCGATGCCGGCCAGTGGTTTGAAAAACTCGAAATCTTTCCACAGCAGGGCGATTTCGTTTTCATAAGTGTCGTCTTCCTTCGGATCATAAGCCACGACCGACACTCCGTCGGAAACGACATAAAGGCGAGGTTCCTTCTTGACAATCTTCGCGTCGCAGCGCATGTCGTCGAGTTCGGCGTGCATATCCCGACCTCCGAACAATCCGTCGCTGTCTTGCGGACGATAGGCAAGGAGTCTCTTCTGCAAAACGGTTCTGCCGTCGCGGGTATCGTTGCCGCGCCCCTCGACAATACGAGCGATGGACGCTTCGCCATAACCGCAAAATATGCGCAACAGGTCATATCCGAATGTTTCACGAGTCGTTCGGAGCTTTTCGAGCTTTTGTTGCGCTTCTATATGTGAGAATGAAGATTTCTTCTTTGCCATATTGCTTGCCTTAATAGTACAAAATTAACAAATTATCCACAACTAATATGACGATAAGAGCAAATAACATCTATAATTAATCAAAAAGAGGTGGATTCAATATTCTCCTTTCAGTTTGGTCGCTTTGTTATCGAGCTTCTCTGCTTCGCGTTCTTTTCTTCTCGCCTGTTCTTCCAACTGAACTTTTCGTTTTATGGTTCGTTCATAATCTTCAACATCTCTTTTCATCTCTCGGATTTTAGCGTTGTCGCGGTGTTGCTCGAATATTTCTTCCAGTTCGGCAATGCGGTCGGAGGTCGCTTCGCCTTTCATTTTGATATAACGGTATTTCAGGTCGTTGTCGATGCGATCGTAGTTCGGTCTGGCAGTCCAATACAGCATCGTACACAGCAGTACGATTGCCGACATCATGCCTATCATCGTCCAGAATACTCCTTTCGATTCGACGGCGAGCGATATTCTGTGCTGCACGATTCTCGGCGGCAGTTTGGCAGGAATTTCGATCGATTCGACAGATGCTTGCAGATTGTCTATACCTGTCAGCGTTTTTGCGTTGTTTCGTTCGATGCTTTCCAGCCTTGCAGTAAGTTGGGTTATCATCTCTCTTATGAGTTGCGGTAAGTCATTGCTGCCAGATTGGCTATTCTTTGCCGACAGTTCGGTTTTGATGGTTTTCACCATTGTCTCCTTGAAGTCTTCATACATTTCGTAAGACATCATATTGTTTCCTTTCATAACAGATTCTTGATTTATGTTTATAATTTCATTTTCGGTTTGTTCGCTTTTCGGTCTCGCAGTTTGCGTTTCTGTTCCATAGCCGTTATCGCCATTGTCTCTGCGGCGGTGTTGAGGAGTGCCGTAATGCGGGCGATATGTTCTTCGGGACTTTCGCCGGGTTTGCGTTGGAGTTGAGCTGCCGACAATCCAATAGGCGAATCATTGGGAGGTAACGGCAATGCGCCGATATTGCCGCCGAAGTTTATCGAACCGGCATCCGTTTGGCCCTTATTCCTTCCACCGCCCATATTGCCGAATAAATCGGTGAATGACGATCGATAATAGCCTATGGCCGCATGAAATCCCTTTGCAAGTGTTGCCCGATAGTAGGTTTGTTGCTGTGTTTGCGCAAAGTGCCTGTTCAGTTTCGAGTAACTGAATTGCCGATCGATTTTTGACCCAGAGAACTCGAATCCGTTCTTGCTGAACAGCACCCCTTGTTTTTGATTGGTCGAGCCGCAATACTTATAACGCATAGCAATATCGTGCTCTTTCAGTCGAAATTCCAAGTCGTTCCAGTTTCGGGACTGAGGCAAAGCTGTTTTGATTGCATCGTATATTTCGTATTTGGTTTTGTCGGGTTCTCGCAGGCGTTCCCGTCGTACCGATTCTTTGTCCGGTGCAAGGTGTAGCCCGTATTTCTCGGTCAGTATGCGACAAACCTTGACATTGCGGATTTTGATGTTTTTGTCCGATATGGTTTGCCCGTTGTTCCCTACCCGATTATAGACCAAATGACAGTGCGGATGCGGTTGGTCGAGATGACGCACCAGCAGGTATTGGGTATCGACAATTCCCATGCGCTGCATATACTCTTGGGCAATATCCAGCATCAAAGCGTCCGTCATTCGCACGTCGTCTTTGGATGAAAAGGATAAGGATATATGCCCGACAGCATTCTTGATACGCGGATTAAGTAATGTTTGGTCTTTGAAGTCCTGCACCATCTCCCGAACATCGGGCGGGGTTATACCCTCGGCTGACAATACAAGTGATTGTTCTTTCATTACATAGCCGACCGTTCCGGCGAATGATGATCCGGCGATGATTTTACCGATCATCGCGAAGATTCCTCAACAAGCCCTCAATGTCCACGACAATAGCCGTATGACGGGATTCTATCCCCGTAAATCCTTTCGCATGGGCGAGGCGGGTAAGTTGGTTCAGGTTGCGGGCTACGCCTTTGAGCTGGGACATGAAGTCGAGATGTTCGCGGCGCAGACGCTCGCGCACACGACCGACGGCTATCAATTGCCGGAGAACTTCGGCTGTTCCATGACCGGAGGTGCGAACAAGCGATTTCAGCTTGAAGTAATGTTCGGCATCGAGCCGTAACGATAGCAGGTATTTTTTGCGGCGGCCCTCGCTTATGGCAGGTCGCCCGCCTTTGTTAATCGGTATTTGTTTCATGGGTTGATTTCGGATTAATAGACCAGCGGGATGCTGCCACCGAGGTTCGGCGGCACGTTTTTGTACTACAAAAACACAAACTTGCCTTACTACATTTTCATACCCCGCTTGCGTTTGGGCGCAATATGCGGTCGGGACTGTTTCGCCTGCCAATACTCGTTCAAATCCTTATGCTCCCGATAAAGATGCGACCGGTCGATAACGGAGCTGTTCGGGCATAGCCGTTTCAAATTGGCGGTCGCTTTTTGCCCTGCCTCGTCATTATCGAAGAACGCATGAATCGTCGTATACCGGTCGAGAAACGGAATCGCTTTCGGCAGGTTGACAACCGAGTTCAGCACTGCGACATCGGTTTGCAATTGCTTTTCCATCGAGAGGTAGGAGAGGAAATCCATAAATCCTTCGAATACGATGACGGTATCGGAACGGTTGTCGATTGTCGTAATATGCTTGGGCGATACGCCGCCCTTGAAACGTTCGGAGCGCAGTTCCCAACCTCCGGCATCATTGCGGAATCCTATCGCGAAATACTCCCTGCCATTGATTGCGTAGTGTACCTCCCGGCAATAGCCGAAAGCTATATCCGGGTCGATTTCCCGCGACGAAAGGTAGCCGACCAGAGCCGGATGACGGAGCGGCATATCGAAAAGTGTGCGAAACGTGGTGACGCTCGGAGAAACGGATGACGATACAGGCGAGGGAATATGCGTTCTCTCTCCGTTGTCCAGCAATCGGACGGCTTGCGCGAAATCGCACCGTTCCAATCGCATTACAAGGTCGAGAATCGAACCACCCTCGCCAAGTCCGAAGTCATACCATAAGTTCTGCATATAGTCCACCTTGAAACTCGGCGTTCGTTCTTCGCGCAGCGGTGAAAGATAAAGGCCGTATCGCGGATTGTCTTTGGTCGGGTGCAAGCCTCGTTCGGCGAGGTAGGCACGAATCGAAAGACATTTGATAGCATGAATCGTTTTCATAGCAATCTATGTTCCGTGAGAAGAGGAATATTTATTCTTTCACTGAATTATTTAATGGGAACGATTCGGTTCAAAGCTGCTTCGACGTCGCTGTCGCGAAACAGGACACGCCCGCCGATTTTGTGGGCGCAGATTTTACCGCGGTTCACCCAGTCGGTGAGCGTCACGAGCGAGATGCGCAGACGGCGGGCGGTTTCGTGCCGCGTGAGATACTTCGTGTCGGTTTTCGGATGTACGGGACGCAGCTGTTGCAGCTCGTCGCGCAGGGACTCCCGAATCATCTCCGAGAGTTGGTCGGCGGTCATGCCGCTCAGATAGATTTCCTTTGCCATGGTTCATTTGGTTTAACGCTACAAAGGAATAGGTTTATCGGAACTAACTAAAATAAGTAATTGTGTTACAAGGCGAAGACACATCGAAGACATACGATGTCAAGTTAGGACAATCCACGGATAATTATCCCGTTTTTTGAGGCGGATTTCCATAAATTGCGGAGATTTGCGCCATAAAATCCCAGCGTGTAAAGTGATTAAAAAT
The DNA here is from genome assembly GCA_947174295.1 of uncultured Alistipes sp. Lineage (GTDB taxonomy): Bacteria > Bacteroidota > Bacteroidia > Bacteroidales > Rikenellaceae > Alistipes. The sequence continues at coordinate 15,917 of CAMWIG010000002.1, forward strand.
CATAAAAAACAGGGAGCAACGATTCGTGCTCCCTGTAAAACGGATTGGCGGTTTCCTAAGCGTTATTCGCTTTGTTCTCTGTCAAGATACCTTTGCAGCGCTTTGTGAACAGCCGACGAAGAGTAATATTCATCCCGAGACATCCGTTCGTCGCGACAGCCCTCGAACCACTTGCTGCTCAACCAACGGTAGAGCGTCGGACGGGTGATACCCAATGCGGCGGCCAACTCCTTTTTGTTCATCAGCCGCCCGCCGTCGAATGCCGGCAGCTCGTTTTTGTCCTTGTGGATATACAGCCAGCGGTCAAAATGCCGAATCGCTTTATCCGCGTTTTTCAGTTCTTGTTCATAACTTTCGTATGCCCACACGCGCAGGCTTGCCGGGTCGAAGTCCGCAAACTCCGGCCGGGAGCGCAATGCCTCGACCAGCGTGTCGAAGCACGCCAGTTCGGAAGCCTTGATTTCTATTTTGCGACGACGGGGCATTGTCTATATTTTTTAGGGGGGGGTATTTTCTTCCTACCCAAACATTTTTTACACGCTTTCAATCACCTAATACACAGCTTATAAACGAAACGCAAAAAGAAATAAGCATGTAAAAAAGCGTGTAAAAGCGTGTAAAAATTAAACATTGAACCAATCTGAATTCGGGCCTTGCGATTCATTTCTTATCTTGCCCTGCCTCTTTAATTTTGCCAAAAGATTCGTAATCTTATCTTTTTTCTGTCTGTCAGTAAGCAGGTCGGAAAGGAGATTCCATAGTAGCTTGTCTATTTCTTTGCGTGACAGCGATTTGTGGTCCCGCAATGCTGTCAGAAGAAACTCCTCGCAGCTTTTATTGCCGAGTCCTTTATGCTCCGAATATTCGATCTTCTGCCCTACTTTCTGGGCGATATGCTTCGCAATATAGACTTTGGGCTTGCGGCCTTCAATCAAATGTTTGCTTCTCAATCGGACGATCTCGTCATCGGATAACGGTTTCCCCAGCTGCACACGGTTCAGCAGCTCGATGTCGAGCAGATTCAAATCGGTATTTCCCGCCAGAATATTGGCGTAGTTCATATCGAGAATTTTGCCCGTTATGGTAACTTCGACGCGGTTGTCGGCCAAATTGTAATCCGGCAGAGGGAACAGTCGCTGTCTTTGGTAGTTGTACATCTTACGGATGCCGCTGCCGATCGTATCGACCATTTTCAACCCGACCATGGCCGCTACCAAAAATTGATTTCTGTATCGCTCCTCGGGAGCATCGCTGATAAGCACCCGTTCGATATTGCCCGGAATGAACGAGCCTTTGTTCGAAAACACCAGTTTGTCGTCGTATTCCACCACATTAATCTGACCGCCGAACGTATAATCCTGATGGGCGATGGCGTTGTTCAATGCTTCGCGGATGACATACGGTTCATAGGTGTCGATCTCTTCTGGGAAGAGCGTCTTGTGCTCCGGATTGATGTAGCGGTATTTCAGATTGCGAATCTTGTCGTATATTCTGTCGACGGCCAAAATGAACGGGCAGGAGGCAATCATGTAATCGCGCTCGATATTGTCCTGTCCGCGCAAAATCCATTTGATTTTGGCGACTGCCGGAGAGATCAGATGCTCGCTCTCCTCTTTACCGAGCAACACCACGGCCGTTCTGGTAATCTTTCCCCGAATCGTGATTTTCGCCTTGTTCAGAAAGGTCGTGTCGTCCCACGATGCAATCTCCTCGGCTTTGTCTTTATGGGCGTTCGTGTATAGCTCCCTTGCCTTGACAATGGCCGCTGAATCCAAGTCTTCCAATGAAGCGTCTTCGATTATTTCCGCACTCCAATCTTTCAATTTGGCTTGATTTCTTATTCTCTCGATTTTGTCCATACTCAACGCCTGCAAGGATTCTCCGTCGCGACCGTAATAATGGCCTTGATAGTCTATGGGAATGCCCTGCGGAGCGGGCGGTATTTCGAACATCACAACTCTTTTGCCGTTCTTGTACCGCAATTCATGTATCTCGACGAACGTATGCCGGCCCGTAGTCTGATCGGCAATCTTTTTCTTCATCGCATCGAGTGCCGGACGGCTATTCTTGTATTGGCTGCCGACAACCTCGTGCGTGTGATTCTCCACGCCGAAAACCAGCCATGCGCGCGACATGCCTTTCAGATTGGCTTCGTTGCTCAATGCCGAGAAGTATTGTCCCAGCTCCTGATCTCCGAACCCGTTGGACGCTTTCTTAAACTCCATCACCTCCGTTTCCACAGGCAGAGTCAGTAATGAATCGAGTATGTTTGTCAGTTCCTCAACCGTCATATAATTCTAATTTCCTGTAAAGTTACAAATTATTCGCAAATAATCGGAGTTGCAATCGTCTGCGCCGGAATTTGTTTGACATTTTGTTGCTGCCGTAAAATTTACCGCAATAACAATCCGAACTATCGGCCGCTGAAATACGGATGATTCATCAACTCCATTGCGGTCTGCTCTTCCGTAATCTTGATGTATTTCATAAACTCCTTTTCAGTCTTGTGACCCGTGATTTTCATGATGGCGATGGTCGGAATGCCTGCCAGATACATATTCGTCGCTCCGCTGCGACGTGCTGTGTGGGTCTTTACCAGGTCGCATTTATCGACCAGATGCGTCTTCTTTTCCCCGTTCTCGACGTATGACACTTCGATTTTCTCCGTGATACCCGCCTCGCGTGCGACTTCCTTGATAAATTTGTTTACTTTCTGTTCGTAGGCTTTCGGCAACCGGTTTTCGTACTTGTCCAGTATCGCCTGCTATTCGGACCGAACGGGAATGACAACGTGATTGCCTGTCTTCTGCTGTTTGATGTCGATGACCCGTAGCGCAGTTTGTATATGTTGAGTCGAGAGCCGATCGATATTGAAACGAAGATACACTTGCAACCGAGCCAAGTGAGGGCGATAAGCCGCTCGTCAGTGTAGAAATCGCACTCAGCAGCGATTTCGGCCTTGCAGTCACTTTATCCGCAGCAGCTCCTCGCGCCGGGTCAGATATATCCGATCATACGCAGTTTCTATTTCGCAGGAAGGTCTGTAATGTTCGAAATCGCACTCCTCCTCGATTGGAATATTCAGCACGAGCCAGTATTCGGATATGTCGCCGTTTTCGGGCAGTCGTCTGTATTCTTCGAGCTTTGCATCCTTTTGCTTCACACAGTGCAGAATATGTTCGTCTCTCACGCATCCGACCCAATAGCAATATACCGGAGAAATCAAGGTTGAGTGCGGATAGCAGTCTGCGAATCTCACGGAAGATACGTATTCGTAATGAAACGCACCGCTCAGCTTCATTGCAATGAAATCTTTGCGCGACAACTGCCGGCGGCGCCTCTCATACCTGTCGTTTCTGCGATGACGCTCTATCTCGTCGAGTATCGAATCAACGAATTGCAGGCGGTTTATCGAGCGGTCGACACGATATGCCTTGTCCTTAAAGTTTATATGCGCACGAATATGCTCGTAACCGCGCTCTGCCAGAATCTTTTCATATTGCCGGCATGCGAAATCGACCAGATTCCGGGCCTGCGCCTTGCTGTTCCGGCCCTTCGACACTATCGACGACGGACGGCACTCCATGACCTCCACTCCTACCCGGCGCCCGCAGAAATCGGTTATGACCGCATCCGGCCTATCCGACAGGACAACCCTCTGCACGGGGATGCCGAGCGAACGGAGCAAAGGCCGAATCGCATACAGTTCGATTCTATGTTGAATATCTCCGCTACTCATTGTCGCTGCTCTGTTACACCGCCGTCAGCCGACCGGCACGACCCGGTCCGAATCGGTTATGGGGCGAACGACCTTGCAGGGGTTTCCGACGGCGAGGACGCCGGCCGGAATATCGCGCACCACGACGCTCCCCGCACCGATTATCGCGCCACGGCCGATGCTGACGCCCGGCAGCACCGTCACACCGGCTGCAATCCACACGTCGTCGCCTATCGTTATGGGAAGCGAGCGCATGATGCCCGCATTGCGCTGGTCGGCATGGAAGGCGTGCGTCACGGTGCAAAGGCTCGTATTCGGGCCGATGAAGACGTTGTCGCCGATGGTGACCCGCGCCTCGTCGAGAATCGTCAGATTGAAGTTGCCGACGAAATTTTCGCCGACATGAATATTGGTTCCGAAATCGCAATGAAACGGACTGTGAACGATGAACCGCTCCCCGATGCGGCCGAACAGCCCCCGAATGATATCGGCTCTCGCAGCGCGCTCCGACGGCGGCAGCGAGTTGAGACGGAAACACCGCTCCTCGCACTCGGCCAAAGCGCGGCCTATCTCCTCCGTAAATCCGTTCATCCACTCTCCCGAGCGCATCGCATCCAGGCTACTCTTTTCCATATTCCGTTTTTTTACCGAACAACAACCCTTTCAGCCGCTCGCGCACGGGTTCGTCATAGGCTTTGAGCGAGGCATAGGCGACGAACAGAGCCAGAGCGAAGATTGCCGCGGCGACGAATGCGTGCGTCGAGGCCGGCAGGTCGCCGTGGGTCGCAGCCCACGACATCTGCACGTATATGAGCGGATAGTGCGTGACGTATAGCGGGTAGGATATGTCGCCGAGAAACCTGCACACGGCGACGGACTTTCGGCCCGACACGCCGCTGCCGGCGCCGATGACGATGACCAGCGGAAAGAGCACGAGGATGCAGGCGGCCTCGTAGAGTCCGTTCATCCAGAAGCGGTCGGGATTGTCGCCGCCGATGCGCGGCATGGCGAGAGCAGCCACTATCAGCAGCGAACACCACCAGAACCCTCCGCCGAGCGATACGGTCCGGCCCACGCGCGACAGCAGCAGTCCGCAGAAGAAGGGGTAGAGCAGGCGCGTAAAGCCTATCTGTATCTGTGCGGCGCTTATCTCCCAGCCTCCGATGACGGTATAGGCGGCATACGAACGCGAGGCGAGCACTCCGAACGGGTCGATATTCATGCACAGCACGACGGTGGCTGCGGCGAACAGCGCAACGCAGCACCCGAGCGCCGCCTTCGAGAAGCGCCTGACGAACAGCGCATACATGAGATTGGCCGCATACTCCCAGAAAAGCGACCACGTGGCGCCGTTCAGGGGGTTCATCTCGCCCCAGCCGCGGATTTCGAGCGCCTTGGGCACAGGAATCATCACCATGCACAGAAGCATGCAGACGACGACTTTCCACCATGGCGTGCGGCCTATGATTTCGAATCCGGGCCAGTCGCCGCCGAAATAGTATAGCGCAGCGCCGAACGCCGTGCCGAATATCAGCATCGGATGCAGACGTATAAGGCGCCGCCTGATGAACGACCGCACGGTCATTCGGTCCCAGCGATCGTCGTAGGCGTAGCCTATCACGAAGCCGGAAAGGGCGAAGAAGAAGTCCACGGCGAGGTATCCGTGGTTGATAATCTGGTGCGGCACGCCCGGCGAGTAGGTCTCGAACAGATGGAACGCCACGACTACGAGAGCCGCCACGCCGCGCAGACCGTCCAGAATTTCGTATCGCGGTTTGGACGAGAGATAGATATTCGTTCGGTTCATTTCGACAAGAGGTTCTTTCACTCGCAAAGATAAGCAAATTATCCGACCTATTCGCCCGGCGAAACGAAATGCACCGCACCCCCTGTTCCGGGAATGCGGTGCATTCGAATGCGAATAGTCGGCCGTTATCTCATGGCGTCGATTTCGGCGATGCCGCGCATGGTGGCGATGCCGCGCAGCAGAGCCCTCATCAATGCCGTTTGCGCCTCTTTGTCGTGGTCGGCGACCCTGAGTTCGTAGGAGTGCGACAGAACCGACTCGGCGATAAGATTCACGTCGGTGTCCGGGAGCAGATACCCCTCGTCGATACCGCTGCCGAGCAAATCGACGAGATTGCCTTTCCACCACACGAAATCGCTCTCGTAGTTGTCGACGAACTCCACGCGGTGCTTCAAATCGGCAAGAAACCATCGGTCGAGAACGTACAGCGACGAGATGTATTCGTCGACGAAACGGAATATGCGATGCAGGGAGTCCATATCGGCCGAAACAATCTCCCGCGAGATAACCTCGCGGCGCCGGGCGCTCAGCTGCTCCAAGCAACGGTATATCAACGTCGTCTTGTCGGCGAACATCTCGTAGAGCGTGCGTTTCGATATGCCGGCCGCACGGGCGATTTCATCCACGCGCGCGGCACGTATGCCGTTGCGGGTGATAATGTCGCTCGTAATCTCTATTACGCGGGTTCTCGTTTTGTCGTGTCCCATCGCGCGCGTCGTTTTTTAACGGTTCTTGCGGTTTTTACGGCCTATCGTCGTATCGACCGCAAGGTCGCGTCCGCCGCCGAGCGACTGGTAGAGGTTGACTACGCCCTGTATCTCGTCGAAACGGTCGGAGGCCTGCGAGAGCTGGGCCGCCAGCAGCGACTGCTGCGCGGTCAGAACGTCGAGATAAGTGGTCGACGAGTGGCGCATGAGCTGCTCGGTGCTGTAAACGGCACGCTCCATGGCTTCGATCTGTCCTTTGCGCAGCTCGTTCTTGGCACGGGCCGTCTGGGTCTGCATCAGGGCATTGTTCACCTCGGCTCCGGCGTTGAGCAGCGTCTGCTGGAATGCCAGACGCGACTCCTCCTGCTGCGCCTTCATAATCTTCACGCGGGCACGGTTGGCTCCGGCATTGAATATCGGCTGCACGAGCGACGCTGCGGCTTGCAGCAGGAGCTTGCCGGGATTTACGACCACTCCGGCATTGTTCGTCCATCCGGCCGTACCGCTGAGCGATATCGAGGGATAGAGAGCCGAACGGGCTTCGGCCGTAGCGTAATAGGACTGCATGAGCGAGAACTCGGCCATACGCACGTCGGGGCGATTGGCGAGCATCTGCACGGGAACGCCCACCGTCAGCTCCTCGGGCATGCGCTGGTCGTCGAGACGACCGCGCGCAACGGCGTGGGGAGTCTCGGCCAGCAGCGTGCAGAGCTGATTCTCGACGGTGCGGATGTTGTGTTCGAGGTCGAGCAGCGACGCCTTGATAGAGAGGCAGTTGCCCTCGTACTGCGCCACGGCGGCCTCGTTGGTCATACCGGCCTGCTTCATGTCGCGCATGGTGCGCAGCGACTCCTCCCACTTCACCGCCGTCTCGGACGAAATCTCGTACTGACGGTCGAGCATCAGAAGAGTGTAGTAGAGGTTCGCGACGCCCGAAATCAGCTGCGTGCGCACGGCCTGCGCATACTCCTGGCTCTGAGCATGCAGAGCGCGGGCCTTGCGCTTGGCGTTGGTCAGAGAGTTGAAGATGTCTATCTGCCAGCTCGCCGTGACGGGAATGGTGTATGTTTTGGTCGTGTTGCGGTTGTCGAAGCTCGAAATCGCACCCTGAGGAGCGAAGTTGAACGACGGCAGGTAGGCCAGTCGCGCCGATTTGAGCGTCGCTTCGGTCTCCTTGGTGCGCAGATATGCCGTCTGCATGTCGGTGTTGTTCTCCAATGCGAGCTCGATGAGCGCCTGCAACTGGGGGTCGGTGAAGACCTCGCGCCACTCGACGTTGCCGAGCGACGTCGAATCGGCATTCTCCACGCCCGCGCCGTAGAGGCCGTCGGTGCGAACCTCGGGGCGGGTGTAGGGTTTGTAGATGCCGCAGCCCGTCATGGCGACGGCAGCAATCATTATGATGAATCTTTTCATAGTTCGAAATTCTCTTCTGTTCGTTTTAGTCATCGAGCGACTTGCCCATGGCGCTCTCCTCGATTTCGGCCTGCACGGCCCAGTCCGGATGCTCCTTGAACTGCACGGGCTTCACCTTCTCCTGCAAATACTGGAATACGATGAACAGCGACGGCACGAGGAACAGCAGCGCCAGCGTACCGATAATCATACCGCCCACGACGCCGGCACCGAGAGTCGAGTTTCCGTTGGCGCCGACACCCGAAGCGAAGACCAGAGGAATCATACCGAACACCATGGTCAGGACGGTCATCAGGATAGGACGCAGACGCACCTTGGCCGACGACACTGCCGCCTGCGAGAGCGACATGCCCGAAGCGCGGCGGTCGGCGGCGTACTCCGTCAGAAGGATAGCCGTCTTGGCCAGCAGACCGATAAGCATGATAAGACCCGTTTGCAGGTAGATGTTGTTTTCGAGGCCCATCAGCTTGGCGAAGAGGAACGAACCCATCAGACCGCACGGCACCGACAGAATGACGGCGAACGGAATGAGGAAGCTCTCGTAAAGCGCACTGAGGATGAGGTAGATGAGGATGATACAGATGCCGAATATGATAGCCGTGTTGCTGGCCGTCCGGCTCTCCTCGCGCGTGATGCCGCCGAACTCGAAGCCGTAGCCCTTGGGCAGCACCTGGGCGGCCACCTCTTCGATGGCCTTGATGGCGTCGCCGTTCGAATATCCTTCGGCCGTGGTGCCGTTGACCGCGATACAGTTGTACATGTTGAATCGGCTGAGCACCTCGGGGCCGTAGATTTTGGTCAGGGTCACGAACTGGCTCAGAGGGGCCATCTCGCCGCTCTGCGTGCGCACGTAGGAGTTGTTGAGCGACTCCTCGTCGAGACGATACTTCGGGTCGGCCTGAATCATCACGCGGTACACCTTCGAGAAACGGTTGATGTTCGACACGTACTGGCCGCCGTAGTAGCCCGACAGCGTGGAGAGAATCTCCGTCGGCGACACGCCGGCACGCTTGGCCTTGGCCGCGTCGATATCGACCATGTACTGCGGGAAGTTGATGTTGAAGGTCGAGTAGGCCATCTGTATCTCGGGACGCTGGTTCAGGGCTCCGATGAATTGCAGGTAGACGTTGTAGAACTGTCCTACGTCGCCTCCCATCTTGTCTTGGAGGTACATTTCGAAACCCGACGACGTACCGTAGCCGGTAATCATCGGCGGCGCCACGGCGAATATCTGCGCATCCTTGATGTCGGCCGTGCGAGCGTAAATCTGGCCGATGACGGCATTCACGGCGTCGGTCTTGTCGGGACGCTCCGACCAGTCCTTCAACTTGACGATGCACATACCGTAGGAGTTGCCCTGTCCGGCTATCATGCCGTAACCGGCCACCTGCTGGAAGTCGCGAATCTGGGGTATGCTGCTCAAACGGCGGCCCAGCTCGGTCATCACCTTGTCGGTCTCGGCGAGCGAGCTGCCCGGGGCGGTGGTCACGTTGACCATTATGGTACCCTGGTCCTCGTCGGGCACCAGACCCGTCTTGGTGGTATTCATAAGCACCACCAGGGCGCCGAAAGCGAGCACCAGCGTAGCCCACGTGAGCCAGCGGCGCTTGATGAAGAACATCACGCCGTACTTGTACTTGTCGACCATCACCGTGAAGGCCGAATTGAAGGCCTTGCGGAAACGCGCCGCGAAGTTGTCGCGCATCTCGCCGTTCTCGTCGAGATAGGGTTTCAGGATAAGTGCGCACAATGCCGGCGAAAGCGTCAATGCGTTGACAGCCGAGATACCCACGGCCACGGCCATCGTTATACCGAACTGGGTGTAGAACGTACCCGAAGTTCCGGCCATCATCGACGTGGGGATGAACACGGCCATGAAGACCAGCGTCGAGGTGATGATTGCCGAGGTGATACCCGACATGGCGTCGACCGTAGCCATGTACGACGAGCGGTAGCCGGCGTCGAAACGCGCCTGCACGGCCTCGACCACGATGATGGCGTCGTCGACCACCGTACCGATGGCGAGCACCAGAGCGAAGAGCGTCAGCAGGTTGATGGAGAATCCCGCGACCGACAGGAACGCGAAGGTACCCACCAGCGACACGATGATGGAGACGGTCGGGATAATCGTCGAACGAATATCCTGCAAGAAGAGGTACACCACCAGAATCACGAGGATGATGGCCTCGAACAGAGTCTTGATAACCTCGTGAATCGAAGCGTAGAGGTAGTCGTTGACCGACATCAGGTGGGTGATTGCCACACCCTTCGGCAGCTCCTTCTCGATTTCGCCGAGCAGGGCGTCGATCTCCTCGATCGTCTCCGTAGCGTTGGTTCCGGCGGTCTGGAATATGAGCGCCGCGATACCCGGATGGCCGTTCACGTAACCTTTGTATGCGTAGGACTCCTGACCGAGCTCGATGTCGGCCACATCCTTCAAGCGAAGCACTTCACCGTCATCGGTCGAGCGAATCACTATCTCGCCGAACTCCTCGGGAGTCATCTTGCGGCCGCGGTACTTCATCGTGTACTGGAACGCGTTGTCGGACATCTCGCCGAACGAACCCGCCGCCGACTCGATGTTCTGCTCGGCCAGAGCGTAGGTTATGTCCGACGGCACCAGCGAGTACTGCGCCATGATGTCGGGCTTCATCCAGATGCGCATCGAGTAGTCGCCGCCGAGGGCCATGAACTCGCCGACGCCCTGGATACGCTGAACGCGGGGTTTGATGTTGATGTTGACGTAGTTCGACAGGAAGTTCTCGTCGTATGTATCGTCGGGACTCGACAGCGTGAAGACTTTCAGCATGGAGGTCTGGCGCTTCATGGTCGTCACACCGATTCTGGTCACCTCGGCGGGCAGCGAACCCGTCGCCGTCGACACGCGGTTCTGCACGTTCACGGCCGCCATGTCGGCGTCGGTGCCCTGTTCGAAATAGACGGAGATGGAGGCCGAACCGGCATTCGAGGCGTCGGACTTGATGTAGGTCATGTTCTCGACACCGTTGATAGCCTCCTCCAAAGGCACGATTACCGACTTCTGGATGGTCTCGGCACTCGCACCGGGGTAGGACGCACGCACCATGACGGTCGGAGGTGCGATATCGGGATACTGCTCGACCGGCAGCGTCGCCAGACCGATCAGACCGGCGAAAACTATCACGATCGAGATGACCGCCGCCAGTACGGGGCGTTCGATAAAATGTTTCAGTGTCATAGATTACTCCTCATTTACGGTTTCTGCCTGAGCGGGAGCCGCCTGGCCTTTGGGTGTCACGGGCGTGCCCTCGCGCATGAGACCTACGCCCTCGGCAACGATGACATCGCCCGGTTCGAGACCCGAAAGAACGATATACTCGCGGCCGTCGCTAATCTTGTCGACTGCAATCATCGACGACGAAGCCTTGCCGTCGATTACCTTATATACGTAAATCTTGTCCTGCAACTCGAACGTCGCCGTCTGCGGAATCACAACCACGTTGTTGCGCACGTTGGGCATAACGACATTACCCGTGCTGCCGCTGTGGAGCATGCGATTCTCGTTGGGGAACACGGCGCGCAGCTGCACGCTGCCCGTCGAACGGTCGACTACGCCGCTGATGCTCTCGATACGGCCGGCCGACTCGTAAACCGAGCCGTCGCTGAGCTGCAAGCTGACTTCGGGCATCGCCTCCATGACCTTGTCCATCGAGCCGTATTCGCGCACGAGCGAGAGAAGACGGTTCTCGTTCATCGAGAAATAGACGTACATCGACGAGTTGTCCGACACGGTGGTCAGAGGCTGCGGAATCGACGGGCCGACCAGTGCGCCCACACGATAGGGGAGCGTACCCACGACGCCGTTCGACGGAGCCTTGACTTCGGTATAGGAGAGGCTGTTGCGGGCATTCACCTCCTGCGCCTCGGCCTGCGCGAGCTGGGCCTTGGCCGTCAGAAGCGAATTTTCGGCCGAACGGAGGTCGAACTCCGAGACGACGTTCTTGGCGAACAACTCCTTTTTGCTGTCGTATACGAGCTGAGCCGTAGCCACGCCCGCCTTCGCGGCCGCCACATTGGCCTCGGCGGTCTGCAAAGCCGCCTTATATGGAACCTGATCGATCGTAAACAGAATCTGGCCGGCCTTTACAGTCTGGCCTTCCACGACGTGCATCTTGGCTATCGTACCGCTTACCTGCGGGAGTACGTCGATGTCCTGACGTCCGCGAATGGTCGCCGAATAGGCGGTCGGGACGGTGCGGTCGGAGGTCGATACCGTCAGCACGGCATACTCCGATGCGGGCATCTGCTGCGGGGCCTGACCGCATGCGGCGAACGCCGCACAACAAACGAGCGCAGCCGCTCTCAAAAATCCTTTTTTCATACACTAATTATATTATAAAACTTTTTCGCCAGCAAAAGTACCCCATTTTCCCGCACGCTTTCATTTCTTATTGTCGTCTATTTTGGTACTTTTAAGAACAAAACCGTCGATATTTCTCCGATAATAGTATTTTTGTTCGCATAAACAAGGAGCATTATGCCTAATTCCGACACGATACGTCTGGCCGACGGCGAACAATTCGCCGTCGGCATCTCGACCCTGAAAGCCTACTTCGACAAGCCCGCCCGCATAGCAGGCGGAATATTCATGATATGCCGCGGCGGCACGGCCCGCATGACGGTCAACATGCGCGACTTCGACATCCGCGAGGCCACGGGCATCGACCTGCTTCCCGACAGCATCGTGATGCTGCACTCGGCCAGCGACGACTTCCGCGTCGAATATTTCGTCTACTCGCGCGAGATGTTCGAGGAGGCGACGTTCCGCATCGACCACTCGTTCATCAAGTTTCTGTCCGACAACGTAGTCTACCAGCACACGCCCAAAACGCTGCAAGGCATGAATCTGTGGATGGAACAGCAGTCGGCCATGTACGCCGACCGCGAACACCTGTTCCGCGAAACCATAACGCGAAACCGACTGCAAAACGTGTTCCTCGACATCTACGACCACGTGAAACGCGAAAAAAGAATCAACGACGGCGAAGCTCCCAGCCGTCAGGAGGCTCTGTTCCGAAAATACATAGCCCTCGTACACGACAATTTCCGCACGCAGCACAACGTGGCGTTCTACGCCGAGCGCATGTGCATCACCACGCGCTACCTCTCGGCCATCGTGCGCAACATCTCGGGCGAATCGCCCAAAGCTATTATCGACCGCATCATAATGCTGGAACTCAAAGTGCTGCTGCGGTCGACCAACATGTCCATCCAGGAGATATCGGGCGCTCTGCACTTCCCCGACCAATCCTACATGGGGCGCTATTTCCGCAAACATACGGGCGTCTCGCCCTCGGAGTACAGGCAGTTGAAATAGAGCTGCCGAACCACTATTTCACCGCGGCGGATTTAACTTTCCGCCGCCATCGTCGTTATAGAGTTGAAATGCGACAGAAAAACGACCATATATCGCACTGCGGCACTGCGGAGGCAACCGACGGCGAGAGGTTCTCGACCCTCGTCGAGCGCTACACCGAGCCGCTCTACCGCCACGTGCGGCGCATGGTCGGTGCGCACGAGGAGAGCGAGGACATCGTGCAGGAGACATTCGCGAGGGCATGGAACTGTCTGCCCCGGTTCCTCGGCAGCGACGACATGCTGCGCTCGTGGCTCTATCGCATAGCGACCAATGCGGCGCTCGATGCGCTCCGACGCCGTCGGAGATGGATATTCACCTCGCTCGACACCCTGTCGAAGCAGGCCGTCGAAGATGCGGGCCCCGCATGGTCCGAGGAGCGCGAGATAGCCCGCTTCCAGCAGGCGGTGGCCGAGCTGCCGCTCAAACAGAAGCTGGTGTTCCAGATGCGCTACTACGACGAGATGACCTACGAAGAGATTGCTTCCGTCGTGGGCGGCAGTGTCGGAAGCTCCAAGACCAACTACCACTACGCCGCAGAAAAGATACGCAAACGACTCACGGAAAACATCGAAACGATATGACCGAAACGAATTTCGACAAACGCTACTCAGCCGACGCATTCGGCGTCGACGCCGAAGCGATGGAGGCCCTGCGCAGCCGCTGCCGGGCTATCGCCGAACGAACCGAAGCTCCGGCGCCCGACAGCCGGCGTACCCTGAGACTCGCCTACGCCGTGCCGGCCATGGCTGCGGCGGTCATGGCTGCGGCGATAGTATTTCTGGCCGACCGCCCGGCGGACAGTGCCGAAGCCGGCGACCCGATACACGACATGATAGCCGCCATGTCGGACGAACAGCTGCGGCTCATCGGCTCGGCCACCTACGACGACATAATATTCAACGAACAACTATAAATCGACAATCAATGAAACGGTTCATCATTCCGCTGATTATCATCGCCTCCTCGGTTTGCGAACTCTTCGCCGCTCCGGCAGCCGCAAAGGAGGATGACGACCTGCGCCGCTTCCTGAATGAAATACGCGAGTATTACGGAATAGACGCCGCTGTCGAACGCATCGCCACCGCCATCGACTCTTCGGTCGAGGAGATAGCGGCCGCCGTGCAGCAGAAACTCGACGAGGCTATCGTCGAACTCGACGAAGCCACCGTCGACCGTCTGATCTCCGAGCTGGGCATCGCCGAGAAGAAGCGCGCCGCCTTCAAACGGCTCTACCGCGCCTATCGGAACGACCTGACTGCGGCCATCGACCCGTCGGTCGACAGATATCTGACCGACGCCAACGACGAGATAATCAAGCGCAACATCAAGGGCAAGCTGAAAAACATCTCGGCGACCGCCGAGGTCAAGCGCAGCTACGTCGACAAGTTCTCGGCCATCCTGTCGGCCGACCAGATACGCCGTCTCTACAACATCGAGGGCCGGATTGCCGCCGAGATATCCGGCCGCGCGTCGGCCTCGGCTGCTACATCCGCCGGCGGCACGCGCGTAATCAGCGAGCGGCGCAGCACGTTCAACGTCAATTCGGGCGGCCGCAAATACCGCGGCAGCGGCCGAATCGTCGAGCGCGATTTCGGCTCGGCAGGCAGCTACAAGACCCTTAAAGCGTCGAGCTTCATAAACGTGCGCATCAGCTCCTCCGCCAAGAGCATCGCCGTGTCGACCGACGACAACGTACTCGAATTCGTCAAGGTATCCACGTCGGGCGGCGTGCTCTCGATAAGCCTCGACTCGAACAACCGCTCGTTCGAGAAGGTCTCGACCATCGTGGCCGTCGTTCCCGCCTCGCCGAAGCTCTGCGAAATCAGGGCCGACGGCTTCGCGAGCGTCGAGTCGGACGTTCCCGTCGGCACGTACTCCGCCCATGTCGACATCTCGGGCAACGCTTCCGTCTCGGCCGATGTCCGATGCTCGGGCGAAGCACGCTTCGACATCTCGGGATTCGGCTCTTACAGTGCCGGCGAAATCAAGTGCGGCAGCTGCCGCATAGAAGCCCTGGGCAACAGCAAGCTCCGCATAAGGGACGGCATCGACGCCGACGGAGCCTGCAACATCACACTCAGCGGCTTCGTCGCCATGGACAGCGATGTCGACGCCTCGTCATGTATCGCCGACCTGGCAGGCAACACCCGCTGGGCGGGCGACATCGACGTCGGCCCCCTCACCATGAAACTCAACGGATTCGCCCATCACAAAGGCGACAAATCCGCAGGAACGACCTCTCTGATACTCTCGGGCAACACCTCGGCGGCAGGCGACCTCGACAGCGGCAAAACCTCCGTTTCGCTCTCGGGATTCGCCAACGTGGAGGGATCTATCGACTGCACGAACCTCTCCGTTTCGGCGTCGGGCAACAGCCGCGTGAACTGCCCGCTCGACTGCACCGACCTTATGGCCGACGTAAGCGGATTCTCCTCGGTCAACTTCAATGACGCCACCTCGGAACCTCTGACGAGCGCCGTCGTGAGCGTCTCGGGCAACAGCTCGTTCACCGCCCGCAGCGTCCCGACCGTCGACTGCAAAGTCACGGCAACCGGCTTCTCCCGCGCCGAGGTCAACTGCACCGGCCGTCTGACCGTCGAGGCCTCCCGCCAGAGCAACATCTACTACACCGGCGGCTGTACCGTCTCGACCAATCCGCCCGACAACATCCGCAAACTGAAATAATCGGCGGCCGCGACAGTCCGGCATCCGGCAGACGCCGCCGACAGCAACGCACCACCTCGACGAACCACTCCCTACACCTCAATCTTA
>CAMWIG010000003.1 GCA_947174295.1 uncultured Alistipes sp.
GTCCTCGCGGGTCTTCTTGCCGATAACGAGCTGTTTGAGTCGCGACAGCGAACGGAACGGGTCGACGATGACCTTACCCGTGTCGGAGTCGTTGCGAAGGAACAGCTGGCCCTCGGTGATGTAACCCGTGTTGTCGGGGATGGCGTGCGTGATGTCGCCGCCCGACAGCGTCGTCACGGCGATAATCGTAATCGAACCGCCGTTGGGCAGCTGCACGGCCTTCTCGTAGATTTTCGCGAGGTCGGAGTAGAGCGAACCGGGCATGGAGTCCTTCGACGGAATCTGGTCCATACGGTTCGACACGATAGCCAGAGCGTCGGCGTAGAGGGTCATGTCGGTGAGCAGCACCAGAACCTTCTCGCCCTTGTCGACCGCAAAGTACTCGGCGGCGGTAAGAGCCATGTCAGGAACGAGCAGTCGCTCGACGGGAGGGTTCTCCGTGGTGTTGACGAACGACACGATACGGTCCAGCGCACCGGCGTTCTCGAACACCTGCTTGAAGTAGAGGAAGTCGTCGTTGGTGAGACCCATACCGCCGAGGATGATTTTATCGGCCTTGGCGCGCAGGGCCACGTTGGCCATAACGGCGTTGTAGGGCTGATCGGGGTCGGCGAAGAAAGGAATCTTCTGGCCCGACACGATGGTGTTGTTGAGGTCGATGCCGGCGATACCGGTAGCGATGAGCTCCGAAGGCTGGATACGGCGGAACGGGTTCACCGTCGGGCCGCCGATTTCGCGCTCCTCGCCCTCGATCCGCTCGCCGCCTTCCAGCGGTTCGCCGTAGGCGTTGAAGAAGCGGCCGGCCAGATTGTCCGACACGCGGAGCTTGGGAGGCTCGCCGTGGAAAATGACCTCCGAGTCGGTGGCCAGGCCCTCGGTTCCGGCGAAGACTTGGAGCGTGACGTTCTCGCCCATAATCTTCACCACCTGAGCCAGCTTGCCGCCAACGGTAGCCAGTTCGTCGTTGCCGACGCCCGTGGCGCGCAGCGTGACGGTGGCCTTGGTGATGTTGTCTATCTTGGTGTATATCTTCTGAAATGCACGTGTTGTCATGGCTCGTACTATTTATTAAGTCCGTTATTGAGGTACTCCTCGATCTGCTTCTTGTAGCCGAAGAACTTCTCCGACTCCCACTCCGAGTAGTTCATCTGGCGGAAGAGGTTGATAAGACCCTTGAAGAACTGCGAGCACTGCTCGAAATCGGAGAACGAGAAGTCGCGGTCGCAGACGTCGAGAGCCATCTTGTACATCATCTTCTGACGCTCGATGGGGCAGTTGGCGTCGATGTCGTCGAACGCATCCTGTTGCAGAATCACGAAGTCGATGAGCTCCGACTTCCAGAAACGCTCATGGTACTCCATGGGCACGCCGTCGTCGCCGAGGATGTTTATCTGGTCGTTGGCCTCCTTACCGCGCTGGACGATGGTCTTGCCCTTGTATACGAGGTCGACCCAGTCCTTTTCGATGCGGCCGTCGAGGTACTCGCGGATTTCGGGGTATTCCAGATACTTCGAGTAGGAGTCCAGCGGGTCGATCGCCGGGTAGCGCTTCGAGTCGGCACGGCCCTGCGAGAGAGCGTAGAAGCATCGTGCGGCCTTCTTCGTCGACTCGGTCACGGGCTCTTTGAGGTTACCGCCGGCCGGCGACACCGTACCGAGGAACGTAACCGAACCCGTCTGTCCGTTGGTGAGCTTCACCAGACCTGCGCGGGCGTAGAAGTTGGAGATGATGGCCGACAGGTCGACGGGGAATGCGTCCTGACCCGGCAGCTCCTCCAAGCGGTTCGACATCTCGCGCAGCGCCTGAGCCCAGCGCGACGTCGAGTCGGCCATAACCAGCACTTTGAGACCCATGGCGCGGTAGTATTCGCCGATGGTCATACCCGTGTAGACCGACGCCTCACGCGCCGCGACGGGCATGTTCGACGTGTTGCAGATGATGATTGTACGCTCCATGAGCTTGTGTCCCGTGCGGGGGTCGACCAGCTCGGGGAACTCGGCGAAAATCTCCACCACCTCGTTGGCGCGCTCGCCGCACGCCACGATGATGATGACGTCGGCCTCGGCCTGCTTCGATATGGCGTGTTGGAGCACCGTCTTGCCGGCGCCGAACGGGCCGGGGATGAATCCCGTACCGCCCTCGGCCAGAGGATTGAAGGTGTCGATTGCGCGCACGCCGGTCTCCATGACGCGGGCCGGGCGCGGCTTCTCGGTGTAGCAGCGCACGGCCTGCTTCACGGGCCACTTCTGCACCATGGTTATGTTGTATTCGTTGCCGTCGGAGTCGGTCACCACGGCGATGGTGTCGGTCACCTTGTATTCGCCTGCGGCGGCCACGCTCTTGACGGTGTAGCTGCCGGTCATGACGAACGGAACCATGATTTTGTGGGCCACCCACTGCTCCTTGACCTCGCCGAGCCACGATGCCGCCGACACCTTGTCGCCGACCTTGGCCAGAGGTTTGAACTCCCACGTCTTGTCGTAGTCGATGGGGTCGGTAATCGAACCGCGGGCGATGAACAGACCGTCCATCTTTTCGAGGTCGTTTTGCAGACCGTCGTAGTTGCGCGACAATATGCCCGGGGCGAGCGTCGCTTCGAGCATATGACCTTCGAACTCCACGCGGTCGCCGATTTTGAGACCTCGCGTGCTGTCGAAAACCTGAACATAGGCGTCGTCGCCTATGACCTTGATGACCTCGGCCATCATTTTCGTATCACCGCAATACACGTGGCAGATTTCGTTCTGACCGACCGCACCGTCGGCCTTGACGATCACGATGTTCGAGATGATACCGTTTACACGTCCTGTTGTTTTCATATTGTGTGTTGATTATTTACCTTTTACCAGCTCCTTGCCGTCGAGCGCCGCCATGAGCTCCGCGAGCCGCTGACGTCCGCGCTTCTCGTCGAGACGCATCCAGCGGGCGACGATATTCACACGCACCAGATATGCGAGGATGGCATCTATGTTAAAGTAGTCCGACCACGCAATCTGCTCGGCTTCGGCCCAGCGCACGTTGTCGATCTTGTGCTCCTTGTCGAGAATGTTGGGCTCGTCGGCCGCAGCTATGACGGTGTCGACGTAGGGAAGTTCGCCGCGCAGACCGAAGTCGGCCGCCGACGAGCGTTCGAGCTGTTCGACGATGTCGCCGCCGCCCACTGTCACCTCCTCGACCGGCCGTTGCAGGTCGCGGGCGCGGAGCGCCGCAGCGACGTTGCGCAGATTGCGGTCGAAGGCCGCCCACTCCCGTAGGAAGCGGCTGCCCGAACGGGCGCACTCCTCGTAGTAGGCCGCCAGCAGAGCGCGTTCGAAGCCGGAGGAGAGGTCTACCGTCTCGGCATCCTCGCCCTCGGGATCGTCGGCAGCGCGAACGACGCGGGCCATCCACTCCGGCAGACGCGCCGGCCGCACCGCCTGCTCGGCCATCTCCTCGGCGGAGAAGTTGCCCAGCGGGTTATGCACACCGCTGCCGTTGCGGGCGGCGATGAGGTTCTCGCAGTCGTAATAGCCGTAGAGCAGGCGCACGACGGCGGCGTCGCGCTCCGAGATTTCCTCGAAAATCTCGGAGAGTATGGCGCGGGCGTCGAAGCCTTTCGTGTCCGAATCGAGCGTGTACTCTTTCAGACCGGCTACCAAACAGTAGTAATTCTTTTCGAACATCTGATTTACGCCTTAAAGAGTAAGTCGCGTACCTTATCGCGCAGATAACCGCCCAGAAGAGCGTTGAAGTCGTCGTCCGAGAACGAGATGTAGTATCCGCCGTCCTTTGCGCCGACCTTGAAACCGGTTCGCACGTCCTTCGAGTATCCGACCTCCACGCCTGCGGCGAGAAGCTCCTTGGCTGCGGCCTCGAACGCTGCGTCGAGCTTCGCGCGCTCGCCCTCGGGAAGCAGAGCCGCCAAAGTGACCTTCGACGACGAAGCGCCGTTCCAGTTCTTCGCCACCGCCAGCAGCACCTCCTTGACGAATTCGGCGTCGAGGTTCGCGGCCTTCACGCCGGCTGCGGTAGCCTTTGCTACTACGGCCTCGGCAATCTCCGACTTGATTTTGGCTACGGCCTGCTTGCCGGCGAGCGAGATTTCGGTCATCGTGTTCTTGGCAACGTCGTCGGCCTTCTCCCCGGCGAGTTTCACGATGCGCTCGGCCTCGGCCTTGGCCTCCGATACGATGCGCTCGGCCTCGGCCTTGGCATCGGCAACCAGACGGTCGGCCTCGGCGCGACCCTTCTCCAAACCCTCGTCATAGAGCTTCTGAGTCAACTGTTGAAGTTTATTTTCCATAAAAAATCAGATTGATATATATTTGTTTTATTTTCAAACGTTTGCCTACGATGCCCGCAACCCGGGCACGACATGCCGCAACAAAAGGCGTACAAATATACGCATAATTTCGCGAGCGGCAAATTGTCCGCGCAATATTTATTCCGATAATGAACGACAAATTACGAAGATAGAGCCGCGTCCGGCCTCTTTTCCGCCCGGCATCCGCCGCGCATGCGCACGAAAAGCGGCGCATCCCGACAATGGAATGCGCCGCCTGCGAACGGCCGGATGCCGTTTCCGGATTCTACTCCGCCTCAGCCGTCCCGCTTTCAGACACGTCGAACGTCTCCGCACCGGCAGCCGTTTCCGACTCGGCAGCCGCGGTCTGCGGCTCCTCCGCGCTCTCCGCGACAGCGGCGGGCGTCGTCGCGGCCTCAGCCGACGGAGCGTATTTGAGGACTCCGAACAGCAGCACTGCCGCCGCGAAGGTAAACACCACGTTGAACGTCTGCGCCGTCAGGAACGCCCACAGCGGGCGGCGGTTCTCCTTCGAGATGATATCTTTCAGACGCGTATCGAGACCGATGCAGACGAATGCCAGCGAGAAGAACACGGTGCTCATGGTCTTGGCGACGGAGGTCTCCACGGCCTTGCCTGCGGCGTTGAGCGTGAAGAGGTCGTTCATCTGGAAGAGGCTGAACACCAGCGATGCGAGCACGAAACCGATGATGAACTTCGGGAACTTCTCCCACACGATGCCCAGCGACGGAGCCTTGCCGCTGCCGCCCTCGCCGCGCGTGGAGAGGTAGAGTGCGATGAAGAACGCCACCACGCCGATAAGCACGTTCTGCGCGCCCTTGATGATGACCGCCTGCGTGTTGGCCGTGTCGCTTATCATGGCGCTCGACGCCGCGACGCCGCTCGTCGTGTCTATCGTACCGCCAATCCATGCGCCGGCCACCTCGTCGACAATCTTCGGGTCGTCGAAGATGAGCGGCAGCACCGTGTGGGCGAGCCACGGCATGAGGTAAATCATCGGAACGACGATTATGAGCACCAGCGAGACGATGTACGAAAGTTTCTTCTCGTCGCCGCCGGCCACGTTCGAAGCCGTGATGCAGGCCGAGACGCCGCAAATCGACACGCCGCTCGACAGAATCATCGCCGTGCGCTCGTCGACACCCAGACGGCGCGCCGTGAAGTAGGCGAAGAACCACACGGCAGCCACCACGACGCAGGCCTGCACCAGACCCAGCAGACCCGACTGCATGACGTCGCGGAACAGAATGGTGGCACCGAGGCACACGACTCCGATTTTGATATAAAGTTCGCCCTGAATGGCGGGTTTGAGCCATGCCGGCACGTGCCATACGTTGCGTATCAGCAGACCGAAGATGACCGAGAAGAAGACCGTCTCGAAACCGTAGTACGACACGACCCTAATCTTCGCCACGACCTGCGCCAACAGCGAGACGGCGAATATCGCCACCAGCGGCAGCACGACCTTCCACGGCGACTCCTTGCCGAGCAGGTATTGGCACATTACGGTCACGGCTGCCACGAAAGCGAGCATCTTGGCGGCAGCCAGCCAGTCGGCCGCCGATGTCAGGCTGCCCGGCATCTTGGGCATGAGCGCAGGGAAGAGCAGCGTCAGTGCGAGTACTGCGGTGCTCGCAGCCACGACGACCCAATCCTCCGTGCGGAACTGTTTGATGAAATTTTTCATTGTATTAGTTATTTTCTGATTTTATCGATTCGGTCGGGATTGCTCCGCTTAGAAAATTCCGCTCACCATCACGCCGACCAGATTTCCGTCGGCCTGGCCCTGACGGCGATACGTCCGGCGCGTATAGTTGACCTGCACGAGCAGGTGCCGCCACGGCTTGTAGTTCAGACCCGCCATGTAGTTGGTCTGCATCGACTCCGAACGGGCGTTGCAGTCGCGGGCGAAGAACTCGTAGCGCACCACGGGCGAGATTTTGCTGTTAATCCAATATCCGGCCAGCACATAGCAGCCGTCGCTCTCGAAGTCGGTGTCGCGCACTTCGAGGCCGGTCGTACCGCGCATGTATTCGCCCATGACGAAGAGCGAACCGTCGTCGTATCGTCCGCCCAGCGCCCAGCGCTCGCGCGGTGCGTATCTGTTCGACGCCGAGGCCGCATACTGGCCCCAATAGTACGAACCCGTAAATTGCAGATTGCGCATCGGGCGCAGTGTCAGCATGGCCGAAATATCCTTCGACTTGTTGTCGTCCTTCGCAGCGAAGCCCGTTCCGTTGAACACGCCCACGCGGTACTCTACGACATTGCTTCCGCCGCGGCCGAAGAAACCGCCGTAGGCCATCACACCGAGGTCGCGCCCCGTGGCGTTCACGCCGCACACGTCGCTGAATCCCACCAGATTCTGCACGACCATCGAGTAGTCGATAGCGCCCAGCGACAGCGGAGCCACCTGGTTCTCTATCGAGAATGGAACCTTGAACGAACCCGCCTGCACGTTGAACTGGCGGAACGGAGTCAGACGCACGAAGGCGTCGACGATTTTCGGCGAGCCGGCGAACTCTATCTGCACGCGATACGACGCCATGTCGCGATATATCCTGCCGTTGAGATCGAGACGCACACGGCGGATGTCGAACGACGACGCGTCGTCCGACCACTGATAACGCAGCTGGGCATATCCCGACACGCGCGGCAGGTTTGCCAGCAGCTTGTCCCAGCCCGACGTCTTGCGCTCCATACGCTCTATGCGGGCATTCAGCGAGTCGATACGCTCCTGCAAAACGCCCTCCCGGGCGGATGCTCCGTCCTGCGCCGCAGCCTTGGCAGCGACAAGGAGGAACAGACAAATGACGATTGAAAATTTTCTGAACATGGTAACTCTCTTCATTTATTACAAAGTTACGCAAAAATAGCATAAAACCGCCGTTTCGGAATACGCACAAATACCTCTTTACGAGTGGCGTCGTCCGAAAATCGCACCTGCCGCACCGCCCAGACGCCGCACGGCAGCGACCGCAGTGCGCGGGCCGGGCAGCAGCCGGCCGAGAATCACGAGCGTAACGGCCGTCAGAATCGCCGCCACGCCGAGACATATGCGCGGCGTAAGCCGCTCGCCGAAGACCGCGACGCCGCACACCAGCGCCGTAACCGGCTCCAACGCCCCGAGAATCGCAGCGGGCGTCGACCCTATGAGATGAATCGACAACGTCATGAAGGCGAACGATACGATGGTCGGAAACAGCGCCAGCGACACGGCGCAGGCCCACAGCTGCGGAGTGTCGAGGGGTTGCAGGTCGGCGCCGAAACGCAGCCTGACCACGAAAAGCGACATGCCGAACAGCAGCACGTAGAACGTCAGCCGCAGCGTATCCATTCCTTTCAGCACCGAATGGTCGACCCCGACGATATAGACGGCGTAGAAGAGCGCCGACATGAAGACCAGCGCCACGCCCCACGCATCGAGCCGCACGCCGCCCTCGCCCTCGTAGAGCAGGGCTATGCCGGCCGATGCCAGCGCGATGGCCGTCACGGTCGCAGCCGTCGGACGCTCGCGGAACATCGCGGCCATGATTACGGCCACCATCACGGGGTATACGAACAGCAGCGTCGAGGCTATTCCCACGTCGAGGAAGTTGTAACTCTCGAACAGAGCCAGCGACGAGAGCGACAGCAGCATGCCGAAGAGGAACAGAGGCAGCATCTCGCGCCGTGCGACGGCGAAGCCCGTCCCGCGCCGCAGCATAACGACGGCGACGGCCGCCAGCGCCAGACCGTAGCGGTAGAACAGAACCGAATCCACCGACACGCCGGCCTCGTACATCGGCACGGCAAACAGAGGATTCAGCCCGTAGCACGCCGCAGCGACTGCGCCGTAGAGATAACCTTTCATTCCAATATTCTGCATTGATTTCGAGAGTCGCAACCTCACTGAGTCAACCGCACGACAGCAGTCACCGTATCCTTCTGTCGTTCTCATTTTACGAATAGCTTATCCGATACCACCAATCATAGCGACCGGCAATGATTGTCCGGCAACCGTCCGCTATTCATCGGATTTTACCAACACCTTGTAATATTTAGCCTCGATGTCATTATACCTTGCCAACAAGAAGCCTTTCTTTTCATAGAAACGTCTTGCCCTCGCATTGTTGACATATACGAACAAAGTATAATCTTTTATCCCCTTATGAAGTAGCTGTTTTTCGTATTCATCAACCAGAGCGGAGGCGGCGCCGGAACCCTTTACGCTATCTAACACACTGATAGACAACAATTCCCCCCCCCACTATCTTTCACCGATTCATTGCGAATCCATTCAGATGATTTTTTATTACGCTTAATCCGGCCCAAACATTTGGTTATCGCCAATTTATTGCCTCTCAAACACAGGAACAATAACCATGACGCCAATCTTATACGGTTATTATGAATAAAATTCTTCTGGGCATTGTATCCGTGTTCATAGCCCATACAGAAACCTACTATTTCATCATCTTTTGTTGCGACCACAAACAAATCGTTGAGTTTCAAATATTCCGTATAATAGTTTGCGATCAGCTTCTTACTCCATGATGCTATGAAAGTTCCGGCGAAACACTCTTTATGACATGATGCGACAGCTTTCATATCGCACTCGGTCGCTTTACGATATTTTATCATAATGTTTTATAGTTTTCACACAGCAATTTGCATCAAATCCGAAAAAAACTTCTTTCAGTCTTAATGCTCCCGGTTTTCGACTGTAAAGATAAACAATTCAAGCAACATTCGCAAATCGGGAAAAATTAATCGAAAATATCGTAACTTTGCCGGCATGATGGAATCATTCATCGAGGCGCTCAACGCGCAGTTCATAGGCTGGGGATATGCGGGTCTCTTCGTCGCGGCGTTCGTGGCGGGGAGCGTCCTGCCGTTCAGCTCCGAAATCATCATGGCGGCACTCATCGGCATGGGTCTCGACCCCGTGCTATGCACCCTCTCCGCCACGGCGGGCAACACCGCGGGCGGAATGACATGCTACTGGATAGGCAGCAAGGGCAAAATCGAGTGGATAGAGCGCTATCTGAAAGTGAGCCGCGCAAAGGTCGAGCGCGCCACCCTATTCCTCGGCGGACGAGGCGCCGCGATGGGATTCTTCGCCTTTCTGCCCTACATCGGCTCGGCCATAGCCATCGCGCTGGGGCTCATGCGGAGCAACGTGTGGCTCACCGCTGCGGCAATGGCCGCCGGCAAGGCCCTGCGCTACATAGTGCTGGTGATGGCCGTACGCGGACTGTTGTCCGTAGTCTGACGCACCGCTACTCCCCGTCGACGATTCGTTTCAGCTCAGCGAAACACTCGCGGAAACGGCTGTTGTCGAACTCATACCGCTCGTCGGAGGCCATGAACTCCCCTACCGCCGCCGGCACGTCGTCCGCCGACTCGACGAAACGCACGTAAGGAACATCGGCCAGCCACGCCTCGTACACGGCGCGCACCTTGCCGCTCCGGTTATCCAGCGCCACCACGGGCGTTCCGCATATCGCAGCGAATATCATTCCGTGCAGACGGTCGGTGACCACCGCCCGCGCACTCGCGAAACGGCCGAGCAGGCGGTCGATTTCGGCATCCTCGGCGGCAAGCGACACATGGCCCGGCACTACCGTATCGACCTGCTCCACCTTCATCGCATCGCCTGCCGCACGCCGCACCGCCGCAGGCAGCTCCGCCCGTTCGACGCGCTCCTTGTCGCTGCGCAGACAGAGCAGGATTCTGTTTTCGCGCTCCGCACCGCGGAACGGGTCGGCATAGAGAGCCATGTCGGGCATAAGCACGACACGGCCGGGGGGGGGCAGCAGACGGCACGCCGCGAAGTCGTAACTGGCACGCTCGCGCACGGCGACGGTAAGATTATCGTGCGCACCGTAGATTTCGACGGCCTCGCGCAGCATGGCGGCGGCTTCGGGTGTCGAGTCGTAGAAGACCGTCTGCGGAAGTATCACTATGCGATTGTCGGGGAACATACTCACCACCGTTCTCACGCGCAAATCCTCCTTTTTCCATAGCGAACCCATATAACCGCCGCCGGTGAGCAGCAGCACGTCGTCCTTGCGGATATTGCGGCGCAGAAAGCCCAGGCCGTAGGCCGTGTCGCCGGTCGAGAAGCAGAAAGGCTCCGCACCGAACATGTCGCGTATCATGGCGCGAGCGGCGCGGCATATCATGTGGTCGCCCAGGTTGCCGTGCGAAGGCACGTTGAGCAGGAATATTCGTCGGCCCTCTCCGCGCAGACGCGCGCCGAACTTGAAGTGCAGGCGTATGCCGCGCACCAGAGAGGCAATCTTCTTCTTCATTTATCGTGGTCGTAGCGCCGACGCACCCGGACGGCACGGTCGGCAGTAATCTAAATCAGGACAAATATAGTCATTTCCGACCATTCGCACAAGCGGCGGTCCATAAACGAACAGCGGGAGAATACTGCGAAAAGTATTCTCCCGTTATTCGTAGTCCGCTCCGCCGGCTAAAAATTCCCAGCTGCGAGCCGAACGGCTGTCGCGCATTCGAAATCGCCGCCGACCGTCGACGCATCACATCGCTCCGCCGAAGGAGCGACGAACGCGGCGGAACATATTTTTCATCTCGCTTTCGCCATGAACGGCACTGCGGCATGACGGCATTCCGACTATCGGCACACCGGCACTCGCCCGCCGACGACTACTTGTCGCCGTCGTATGCCCACTTGACGTATACCGAACCCCACGTGTAACCGCCGCCGAACGACGCCAGAATGAGGTTGTCGCCCTTGCGGAGCTCCTTCTCGTAGTCGTACAGACACAAGGGAATCGTCGCAGCCGTGGTGTTGCCGTTGCGCTCGATGTTAATCATGCACTTGTCGGCCGTCAGCCCCATGAAGTGGGCCGTAGCGTCGATAATTCGCAGATTGGCCTGATGAGGCACCAGGTAGCGGATGTCGTCGGCCGTCAGGTTGTGGCGCTTCATCATCTCGACAGCCACCTGCGACATGTTCGACACGGCGGCCTTGAACACAGCCGGACCGTCCTGCGTAACCGTGTGCCAGTTGTTCTTCAACGTCTCCTCCGAAGCCGGATAGCGCGAACCGCCGGCCTTCATGTAGAGGTGCAGGGCACCAGCACCGTCGGAGTGGAGAATGTGGTCGATTACACCGTAACCCTCCTCGCAGGGTTCGAGCAGTACGGCAGCCGCACCGTCGCCGAAGATGGGGCATGTCTTGCGATCGTTGTAGTCGATAATCGACGACATCTTGTCCGCACCCACGACCACGACCTTCTTGTAGCCGGTCTCGATGAACTTCGACGCCGTGGTCAGCGCGAAGAGGAAACCGCTGCACGCAGCCGACACGTCGTATGCGAATGCGTTCTTGCAGCCGGCCTGATCGGCGATGAGGTTACCCGTCGAGGGGAAGAACATGTCGGGCGTAATCGTCGCGCAGATGAGCACCTCGACATCCATCGGGTCGGTGCCCGTCTTTTCGAGCAGATCCTTGACGGCCAGACCGCCCATGTAGGAGGTGCCGAGTCCCTCGCCTTTGAGGATGTGACGGGTCTTGATGCCCATGTGCGACATAATCCACTCGTCCGAGGTGTCGACCATACGGCTGAGTTCCTCGTTGGTGAGTATATAATCCGGGAGGTATGCTCCCACGCCCGTGATTGCGGCCGTAATCTTTCCCATTCCTGAAAATCGTTATTTATTGAACGCCGCTTTCAGTTTGGCCGTAAAGTCGGCCTTCGCGGTACGTTCGGTGGACAAAATCATGTTTTCGATGGCTCGCGGCGTCGAACAGCCGTGGCCTATAATCACCGGAGCGTTCACACCGAGTACGGGAGTACCTCCGACATTTTCGTAGTTCATCGACTCCCAGAAAGCGTTGCCGCCGCCGAGAGCCTTGTTTATGCGGTAGAGACCTTCGGCCATCTTCAAGGCCGTGTTGCCCACGAAACCGTCGCATACCACGACGTCGGCAATCTTGCCGGTGAACAGATACGATGCCTCGACGTTTCCGACGAAGTTGAAGCCCAGACGCTCCGACTCGGCTTTCATCATCTCGTGCGCAGCCTTGGCCTGCGCATTGCCCTTGGCCTCCTCCTCGCCGATGTTGAGCACCGCGACGCGGGGATTCTCTATACCGAGCACCGACTCCGCGTAAATCGAGCCGATGAGTCCGTACTGGCAGAGCACCTCGGGTTTGCAGTCGACGTTCAGGCCGACATCGAGCAGCAGAGCCGGACGACCCGAAACGGTCGGAATCAGCGAGGATATAGTCGGACGGATAACACCCTCGATAGGCTTCACGGCATACATCGAGCCGACCATCATGGCGCCCGTGCTTCCGGCACTCGCAAAACCTGCGATGAGACCCTTAGCGAGGTAGCCGAAACCTACGGCGATACTCGAATCGCTCTTCTGCTGGAACGCCTTGGCCGGATGGTCGCCCATCTCGATGACCTCGGTCGTCGGCACTATGTCGAACCGCTCCGCGGGGCAGTTCTCTGCGGCCAGCACTTCGCGGATGCGCTTCTCGTCGCCGAAAAGGACGATACGGCTGTCCGCTCCGATGCGGTCGGCCGCCGCCACGGCGCCTTTCACCGCAGCTTCGGGGGCGAAATCGCCGCCCATGGCATCCACACCAATCTTCAACATATATCCTTTGATTTGGTTAGTAAAAACAACCGGCAGCCCCTCCGAGCGCCCGACCGCACCGCAACCGGCGCACGGGCCCGATCCTGGCATGTCGCTACACGCCGCACGAACGCCCGAGCCCGCATCCGCCCGGGAATCGCATCCCGGCCGACGCTGCGCAGTCTCTTCGGCGTTCGGGCCGAGGGTATGCCGTCGAACGGAGCGAGGCATTCACGATGCGAATGCCCCGTCGTTCCCGGTAAAAACTACTCGGCCTTCTTCTCGATAGCCAGCTTGCCGCGATAGAAACCGCACTCGGGGCAAACACGGTGGTAGAGCACCGATGCGCCGCAATTCGAGCAGGTTACCACGGTAGGAACTTCCGCCTTGTAGTGAGTTCTTCTCTTGTCGCGTCGCGTCGACGAGACTTTGTGCTTAGGATGTGCCATTTTACAATATCATTTTATAAGTTTAACGTTATTTATCGTTCCGTTTCACAACATTCGGCTTCCGCCTTCCGTTTCCGCGCCACCGATTTCTCTCTCCCCCCGGTTTTCGGGCGCCGGCAGTCCGAAAATCTCTTCGGCCCCGCAGCCCGGCCCTTCTGGGAACGCGCGTATCGCCTTCGCTACTCGGCGTCCGACTCCATTCTGGCTTTCAGCGCAGCGAGCTTGGCCATATCGTCGCCGCTCACGCCGTGAGCCTGCCGGCGCTCCGCCTCCTCTTCCATGCGGTCGAACTCCTCGGCCGTGGCCACTGCGAACCGCGCCATCATCGCGGGGTCGCACTCTCCGTCGGGATGCACCCGGCGATAGGGCAGCGAGAGCAGAATGCTTTCATATATATATTGTGCGAGCGATATCTCCGACTCCGCAGCGGGAATCCACATCACTTCGCCGTCGTACTCCTCTATCTCGTCGGAGAACTTCACCACGAGCCGGCCTTCGTATTCCACCGGCAGCGCGCAATCTTCCAGACAGCGGTCGCACTCGACGACCACCTGGCCGGCAATACGGACATCGAGCGTCAACGCGCTCTGCGACTTCTCCATTGCCACCGTCGCACGGCACTCTCCACCACGAACCTCCTCGCAGTCGAACGACTCGAACAAGGCACGGCCGACGTCGAATGAAAACTCGTGTTTTCCATCCGCAAGTCCCTTGTATGCAATAGAATATCGTTTCGCAATCTCCATATTTCCAACATAGATAGCTCGCAAAGTTACTAATTTTTCAAATAATTGCAAAGTTTTTGGACTTTTTACGCTTTTTCGAAAACCGCAGCCCGGGAAATTTATCACGCCGCGAACTTCGGATTTCACGAAAAATAGCGCTATCTTCGCATCGCAGAAAACACACTCGAACCAATGGACAGCAATTTCACCGTAGAACTTACGAGCCGCTTCGAAGGATGGTGGCGCTACAATCTCGCGCTGCTGTGCGAGTTGCGCGACGCCGACGGCCGTCGCACGGGTTTCGCCTCGGCGGCCGACGACGTGGCGGAGGTGGGTGCCGCGCTCACCGCGAAACCGCGCGACGTGGAGCGCTTCCGCACCCTCTCGCTCACGACCGGCCCATGCAGCTCGCTGCGTCTGTTCGTCTATGTCATACCGCACTCGCTTCTGCCTGACCGTGGAGTCGACGGCGGCCGCGACTTCCAAGCCACGCTCACCGTGCGCTGCGACGGACAGACCGTTCTGAGCGAAGAGCTCGACATCAACCAGTGGGGCGGTGCGTCCGTCGAGCGCATCGCAGCAGCCTCCCATCTCTGAGCCTGCGCACGAACACACACCCGCGGCCGCAGCCGGCGCCTCGGCAAAAAAAATTCGCGGCGCAGTGTGAAATAATTCACAATAAATACATATATTTGTGTGTGTTTATTCGGAAACGAATCTAAATAACCTAAATATTAAATACTTCGGTAATGAACAATGCTAACTCTTTGGATCTGCAAGACGTCGTGATTCGCTTTTCGGGCGACTCGGGCGACGGCATGCAGCTCACGGGAACGCTCTTTTCCGACACTTCGGCGCTCCTCGGCAACGGCATCTCGACATTCCCCGACTACCCCGCCGAGATTCGCGCTCCGCAGGGCACCGTCGCCGGAGTTTCGGGATTCCAGGTACACATCGGCTCGCGCCGCGTCAACAATCCGGGCGACTACTGCGACGTGCTGGTCGCCATGAACCCGGCGGCGCTGAAAGCCAACAGCAAGTGGCTCAAACCCGGCGCCACGGTCATCATCGACGGCGACTCCATCACCGAGGAGCATCTCCGCCGCGCCGGCTTCGAGACGACGGACCCCATCGCCGAGCTCGGACTGGAAGACTACAACATCGTAGTGCCCGACATCACGACCCTGACCCGGGCGGCGCTCGAAGGCAGCGGACTGGACAACAAGTCGACAGTCAAGTGCAAGAACATGTTCGCACTCGGCATCTGCTTCTACCTCTACAACCGTCCGTTCGACCACGCCCGCGCATACCTCGACTCCAAATTCGCGAAGAAGAACCCCGCCGTGGCCGAGGCCAACAAGCGCGTCATCGACGCCGGCTACGACTACGCGGCCAACACGCACCAGTTCGCCAACACATACACCGTAGCCCCCGCACCTCTGGCCAAGGGCGTCTACCGCTCCATCAGCGGCAACGTCGCCACGGCGTGGGGATTCTGCGCCGCCAGCGAGAAGAGCGGGCGCCCGCTCTTCTGCGGTTCGTACCCCATCACACCGGCGACGGTAATCCTCGAAGAGCTGGCCAAGCGCCGCGACCTCGGCGTGAAGACCGTACAGGCCGAGGATGAAATCGCCGGCATCTGCACCGCCATCGGCGCGGCATTCGCCGGCAATCTGGCCGTCACAACCACCTCGGGCCCCGGTCTGTCGCTCAAAAGCGAGGCGCTGGGTCTCGCCGTCATGGCCGAGCTTCCGCTCGTGGCCGTCGACGTGCAGCGCGGCGGCCCCTCGACGGGACTTCCGACCAAGACCGAGCAGAGCGACCTCCAACAGGCGCTCTACGGCCGCAACGGAGAGTGCCCGATGGTCGTTCTGGCGGCATCGTCGCCGAGCGACTGCTTCCACTACGCGTTCGAAGCCGCTCGCATCGCCATGGAACACATGACCCCCGTGATACTTCTCACCGACGGATTCATAGCCAACGGCTCCGAACCGTGGCGCATACCCTCGATGAGCGAATATCCCGAAATCCACCCGCCCGTAGTCGACGAAGCACCCGAAGGCGGATACATGCCCTACGCCCGCAACGAAAAACTCGCGCGCGGCTGGGCATTCCCCGGCAAGGTCGGACTCGAACACCGCGTGGGCGGTTTGGAGAAGCACTCGCTGCGCGGCTGCATCTCGCACGACCCGGCCAACCACCAGCTCATGGTCGACACCCGCGCCGCCAAGGTCGCCCGCGTGGCCGACGACATCCCCGAGCTGAAACTCTTCGGCGAAACCTCGGGCGACCTGCTGGTCGTAGGCTGGGGCGGCACGAAGGGCCACCTTCTCTCGGCCGTCGAGCAGTTGCAGGACGAGGGCAAACGCATCTCGCTCGCCCACTTCAACTACATCAATCCGCTGCCCAAAGGCGTCGAGAAGGCTCTCTCCGGCTTCAAGCGCATCGTCGTGTGCGAACTCAACGAGGGACAGTTCGCCTCCTACCTGCGCCAGCAGTTCCAGCAGTTCGACTACGGGCAGTACAACAAGTGCGAGGGTCAGCCCTTCACCGTCGTAGAGCTCAAAGAGAAGTTCAACTCCTTACTTTAAAAATTCCATGGCAGACTACAAATACACACCGGCCGATTTCAAAAGCGACCAAGAGGTGCGTTGGTGCCCCGGATGCGGCGACCACGCCATACTTAACGCCGTGCAGCGCGCACTGCCCGAAATCGCCGACGCCACCGACACGCCCCACAACAAGTTCACCTTCATATCGGGCATCGGCTGCTCGTCGCGCTTCATCTACTACATGAAGACCTTCGGCTTCCACACCATCCACGGCCGCGCAAACGCCGTAGCTACGGGTGTGAAGACGGCCAACCCCGACCTCAGCGTATGGGTCGCAACGGGCGACGGCGATTCGCTCGCCATCGGCGGCAACCACTTCATCCATGCCATACGCCGCAATGTCGATCTGAACGTCATACTGTTCAACAACGAAATCTACGGACTCACCAAAGGCCAGTACTCGCCCACCTCGAAGCTCGGCAAAATCACCAAGACGTCACCCTACGGCACCGTGGAGAAGCCGTTCAATCCGGGCGAGCTCGTAATCGGCGCCAAGGGAACGTTCTTCGCCCGCTCGATAGACATGGAGGTGATGCTCACCAAGGAGTGCCTTGTCGCCGGCGCCAAACACAAAGGCATGTCGGTTACCGAAGTGTTGCAGAACTGCGTAATCTTCAACGACAAGACCCACGCGGCATTCGCCGCCGACAAAGCCACTCGCGAAGAGAACACCATCACGCTGCGCCACGGCGAGAAGATGCTCTTCGGCAAGGCCCGCAACCGAGGCCTGGTGTTCGAGAACATGAAGCTCAAAGTCGTGACCGTCGGCGAGGAGGGCTACACGCTCGACGACGTGCTGACGCACGACGCCCACGAGCGCGACACCACTCTGCACACGATGCTCGCCGCGATGAAGTATCCCGACTACCCCGTCGCCCTGGGTGTCATCCGCTGCGTCGAGGACGATGCCGTCTACGACCGCGCCGTCGAGCGCCAGGTCGAGGAGGTGAAGGCCGCATCGAAGATTCGCTGCGTCGACGACCTGCTCCGCTCGGGCTCCACGTGGGAGATAAAATAGTCCGCACCTGCCGGACAGCGAACCGGCGAGACGATGCGCGCTCCCGCAAACGCAGCATCATGCCCGACAGAACATAATGCCGTGCAGAGCGCTTACGCCGCATGAAAAAGATGGTCGACCCTTCGGGCCGGCCATTTTTTTCGTCCGATATTTTGTAAATTCCGAAAATCGCCTTATCTTTGTCCCCGCATGGGGGATTAGCTCAGTTGGCTAGAGCGCTTGCATGGCATGCAAGAGGTCACGAGTTCGAGCCTCGTATTCTCCACCAACATGGAAGCACGGCCTTTTTAAAGGTCGTGCTTTTATGTTGTATGAAACAAAGGAGCACAACTCGCGACCTCTTAAAGTCCTCCCTTTCTCAAAGGGAGGATTCAGGAGGGAATGTCGATACTTACGTGGGCAGACGCCCACGAGTTCGAGCCTCGTATTCTCCACCAACATGGAAGCACGGCCTTTTAAAGGTCGTGCTTTTATGTTGTATGAAACAAAGGAGCACAACTCGTGACCTCTTAAAGTCCTCCCTTTCCCAATCAACCGCACTGCTCCGGCAACTGCTTTCAGGAATGAATTTCCTCCCGTGTTCACGACAAAATCAGCGGAATATCCGAAGCACCTGAACCGAAAACCGGCGATTCCCGCCTCAATTACCCGAAAACAGGCTGTTTTTATCTTTGCGGCAGGCAAAAATCGCCTATTTTTACATATGAACATTCGCATAGTGCGTATGTGTTTTAACACAAGAAACCATAAACTGCCAGAATGAAACGAATCCTTACCATCATGGCGTCGGGACTCATGCTGCTGCAAGGCTGCACGACGGCCGACGAAAGGCCGCTGCTGCGATGGCGCGTAACCCGCGACGAGAGCGGGTGGCACCACTCTATGACACTCGTAAACCGCAGCCGCGAGACGCTCGACAGCGAGTGGACAATCTACTACGGCTCGCTCGGTCCGCAGCTCCGCGCAACCGAGGGGTCGCCGGTGGGGGCCGGCATGATACGCGGCTCGCATCATCGAATCTACTCCACCGAATCGTTCGCTCCGCTCGCCCCGGGCGACTCCGTTCACTTCACGCTCGAAGGCGGTTTCGTCGACATGCAGTCGTTCTACCCCGAGGGAGCATATATCGTATGTACCGACGGCGACGGCCGCGAGGGCATGTCGCACGATGTCGAACTCGTGTTCGAGCCATACCACGACCGCCGTGCGCAGGCCGCCGACACGTCCTACCCCACAGCCGAACGCATCTACGCCCTCAACGAGCGGCTGGCAAGCGACATACGCCCCGGAGCATACGACATTCTGCCGTCGCTGAAATCGGTGCGTCCGACCGGCGGCGCGTGCACGATAGGCCGATGCGTGGCGCTCGACGCCGACCCGGCACTCGCCGACGAGGCCGCACAACTCGAAGAGCTGCTCCGCAACTGCTGCGACCGCACGACCGACAAGAACGGAACGCGCATCGAACTCGTTCTGCGCGGAGACGACACGCGCCAGGGGGCATACCGCATGGAGTTCACTCAGGCCGGCGTCCGGCTTTCGGCCGCAACGCCGCTCGGCATCAACTACGCCGCACGCAGTCTGGTGGCGATTCTCTCGGGACTGCCGCGCAAGGCCGTACTGCCCGCCGCCGTCATAGAGGACTGTCCCGACATGCGGCACCGCGGAATCATGTTCGACATCGCCCGCAACTTCACGCCCAAGGAGGAGATATACCGGCTCATCGACCTGCTGTCGCTCTACAAGATGAACGTCCTTCATCTGCATCTGTCCGACGACGAAGGATGGCGCCTCGAAATACCCGGGCTCGAAGAGCTGACAGAGGTGGGTGCGCGCCGAGGCCACACCCTCGCCGAGCAGGAGTTTCTCGCACCGCTCTACGGAAGCGGCCGGAACGCCGACGCAGGGGCTCCGGGCAGCGGTTTTCTGACCCGCGACGAATTCATCGGCATTCTGCGCTACGCCGCAGCCCGCCATATCGACATCATTCCCGAAATCGACGTCCCGGGCCACTCGCGCGCCGCAATCAAGGCCATGAACGCACGCTACGCCCGTTATGCGGCGACCGACCCCGAGCGCGCCGCAGAGTACCTCCTCACCGACCCCGACGACCGCTCCGTCTACCGCTCGGCGCAGGACTACTCGGACAACGTCATCGACATCGGCATGGAATCGAGCTATGCGTTCGTGCGCAAGGTCATCGGCGAGATTCGCGCGATGTACGCCGAAGCCGGAGCGGCGCTCACGGCATTCCACATAGGCGGCGACGAAGTACCGCGCGGGGCGTGGCAGGGCTCGCCGTCGAGTCTCTCGTTCATGGAACGCAACGGACTCGCCGACACGCACCAACTCAAAAACCACTTCGTGCGCTGGCTCTACGACGAACTCGGCGCCCACGGCATACGTCTGACCGGATGGCAGGAGATAGTCATGCTGCCCGACGGAAAGAGCGTCGACACGGAGCTTCCGGGCAGGAACATCCTCAGCTATGCGTGGAGCACGATGCCCGAATACGGACGGGACGAGATACCGTATGCGCTGGCCAACGCCGGTTACCCGGTCATTCTGGCCAACGTGACCAACCTCTATCTCGACCTCGCCTACGACAAGCACTGGATGGAGCGCGGGCACCGCTGGGGCGGCTACGTCGACATCGTCAGCACGTTCGACGTCGTTCCCTACGACATCTACAAGTCGCTGCGCCGCCGCACCGACGGTTCGGCCGCAGCCGTGGCGGCACTCTCCGCAGGCAAAACGACACTGCGGCCCGAAGCCCGCAGGAACATCCTGGGCATGCAGGGGCAGCTGTGGGCCGAGACCATACGCGACACCGGCATGGTCGAATATCTGCTCTTCCCGAAGATGCTCGGACTCGTCGAACGCAGCTGGAACGCCGAGCCCGAATGGGCCGCGACCGACTCTGCGGACGATTACAGCGCAGCATTGAAGAGCTTCTACGCCCGCGTCGCCGAAGTGGAGATGCCGCGTCTGGCGAAGATGGGCGTAAATTTCCGCGTATCGCCGCCGGGACTCGTCCTGCGCGACGGCATGCTCTTCGCCAACACCGCCGAACGGGGTGCCACGGTACGCTACACACTCGACGGCAGCGAACCGACCGAGCGCTCGACGCAGTGGACGGGCCCGGTGAAGTGCTCATCCACGCAAATCAGAGCCCGCGCATGGTACTGCGGGCACAAGAGCATCGTCAGCGAGCTGTTCGCCGACGCCGAATAGAACTCGGGCTCTAAGACACACGAAGCGTCACGAACATATTCGTGACGCTTCGACTTTCCGGCCAGGACAGTGCGACAGAACGGCGCCGTCAATTCGTCTCGCAGCACTCCGCCTCGCGCTCCCGTCTCAAATCATCCAGAATCCGTCCTCCGTATGAGAAATATTTGGCACCCTGATACGCTCCCGAGGCATTGCGTTTCTCTTCGGGCATGAACGTACCGACGAACGGCGAGAGTTTGTAGATTCGTCCTTCATATTCGACCGAGTCGTCGGATGCCACCTTCACGGCCAGCCGTGACGGCACGAACAGAATCTCTTCTCCGATTTCGATGCCGCACATGCTGAATCTGAAACGCGAACGCTTGACCTCTCTTTTCGGACGCATCGCCACGGCATCTCCCGGCACCGGTCTGTTTTCATGATAAACGACGACTTCGGCATCATCGACAGTCATGGCGATATCGCGGAATATGTCGAGGGCCATCTTCGGAGCGACGTTGAAAAATTCCCTATTCTGGCGGATGCGGAGATCGGTCAGACGGTCGATAGTCTTATGAACCAGCTTCTCCACCTCGTTATATTTGCATGTTCTCATCGTAGCAAATATCTCGAACGGAAGCGGAACCGCCGTATTGTCGAGTTCTTTCGACCTGATATCAACCGGTCGTGCGCTCTTGCCTATCTTGACCCAATCCTCCTTGAAACTCGGATTGGTCAGAATATATACATATCCTTGTTCTGTCTTATTCATCGCCGACATATTCCGTGCGTTTTGTAGTTACATACTGCAAATATAACCATTTTCAACCGCTTGCCGACCGGCTAACCGATATTTTTAATCCATAAAGCCGTCGATTCGTCCGCAAGCGGCGTCAGCACTGCACGGCAGGCGAATAAAAACCTCCGCCCCGAAACCCGTACCGACGGGTATGGAAGCAGAGGTTTCTATCGAACCGCACGACCGGCAGCGAACCCTTTCGGGCCGAGCCGCGAAAAATCCCGCGCAGGCGAAGCGGCATCCGCCCGCTCGTAGCCGAAGATTAGAGAAGATTCTCCTTCTCGATATCCTTGAAGTAGCGATAGGTCGCAACGCGCAGCTCGCCGGCAGCATCGTCATCGCAGACCAGAATGCCGTTGGGATGCACCTGCAACGCCGAGATAGTCCACTGGTGGTTGTACGAGCCCTCGACGCCGTGACGCACGGCACGCGCTTTCTTCGGGCCCGTAGCCAGAATCATCACCTTCTTCGACGCGAGCACCGTACCAACGCCGACCGTGAGGGCCGTCTTCGGAACGAGCGACACGTCGCCGCCGAAGAAGCGCGAGTTTACCATGATGGTATCCTGCGTCAGGGTCTTCTGGCGCGTGCGCGACGAGAGCGACGAGAAGGGTTCGTTGAACGCGATGTGGCCGTCCTCGCCGACGCCGCCCATGAACAGGTCGATACCGCCGGCCTCGACGATGCGCGCCTCGTAGTCGGCGCACTCCTTGACGAGGTCCTCGGCATTTCCGTTCAGGATATTGACATTCTCGGGTTTGATATCCACGTGCGAGAAGAAGTTGTTCCACATGAACGAATGATAGCTTTCGGGATGCTCCTCGGGAAGGCCGACATACTCGTCCATGTTGAACGTGATGACGTTGCGGAACGACACTTCGCCGGCCTTATGACGGCGTATCAGCTCCTTGTAGGTCTCCAAAGGGGTCGAGCCCGTAGGCAGACCCAGCACGAACGGCGAGGCCGTATGCGCCTCCTTGGCCTTGATTTGACGGATGATGTAATCGGCGGCCCACTCGGCCACCTTTGCGGATGTGTTTTCTATGATTAAACGCATGTCGATATTGAATTTTTAACACTTGATTGCCGATGTTTGTTCGGATACGTCAGAACATCTTGACGAACACCTCGATAGCCTGATACTCCGCCATGCCGAGCTCGTCGTATAGACGCGCCGTGTTCTGCGTGCGCTCCTCGGCGCGCTGCCAGAATTCGCGCGGGTCGCTGCCCGGGAACGGCATGATGTCCTTCTGCGAGAGGTGGCGGTAGATGGCGTGACGCTTCATGATGAGCTCGTCGGGCGACAGGGGCACCGCCATGTCGACCATGCCGAGGTCCCACTCCATCCACGCGCCGCGGTAGAGCCACAGATGGCAGCGTTTCAACCAC
Organism: uncultured Alistipes sp.; assembly: GCA_947174295.1. Classification (GTDB taxonomy): domain Bacteria; phylum Bacteroidota; class Bacteroidia; order Bacteroidales; family Rikenellaceae; genus Alistipes. The sequence continues at coordinate 23,113 of CAMWIG010000003.1, forward strand.
TCGTCGTCCTTGACGACCTCCAACGCTTCGAGCACGGCCTCCATGCAGACGCGGTGCGTGCCGTGAGGGTCGGCCAAATCGCCGGCGGCGTAAATCTGGTCGGGCTGGATGTCGCGCAGCAGTTTGACGATGATGTCGATATCCTTCTCCGTGAGCTGCCCCTTCTTGATACCTCCCGTCTCGTAGAACGGCAGATTGAGGAAGTGGGCGTTCGTATCGGGATTCAGACCGAACGAGCGCACCGCAGCACGCGCCTCGGCGCGGCGGATCGACCCTTTGAGGTCGAGCAGCGGGCGCGGTTCGGGCTCGCCCTTCTTCTTCGAGGCGATGATATCGCGCACCTCGGCCACATGGTCGCCGAAGCCCAGCTCGCGCGAGGTGTCGATGTTCTGCAACACCACGTCGTCGGCCACGGCCACGTTGCCCGACGTCTCGTAGGCCACGTGCACGTCGTGTCCCTGCTGTACCAGACGGATGAACGTGCCGCCCATCGAAATCACGTCGTCGTCGGGATGCGGCGAGAATATCACCACGCGTTTCGGGAACGGCTGCGACGGCACCGGGCGCGTCGAGTCGTCGGCATCGGGCTTGCCGCCCGGCCAGCCGGTGATTGTGTGTTGCAGGTCGTTGAAGACGTCGATATTTATCTTGTCGTAGGTACGGCCCTGCTCCAAAAGTTCGCCGAGCGAATTTTCGATATAGTCCTTGTACGTAAGTTTCAGAATCGGCTTCTTCACCACGCCGCACAGCCACACCACGGCTTTGCGCACGAACTTGGGAGTCCAGTTGCACGGGCCGACCAGCCACGGCGTCTGCTCGCGGGTGAGCAGCTGGGCGGCGTTCTCGTCGATAACGACCTCGATGTTGCCGTGCGATTGCAGATGCGAGGCCGGAACCTGGGTCGAGACATCGCCCTCGACCACGCGCTGAACTATCGAGGCCTTGTCCTCGCCCCAGGCCATGAGAATGATGCGGTCGGCACGCATGATGGTGTCGATACCCATGGTGATAGCCATCTTCGGCGTATTCTCCAAACCGAAAAACGCCCCGGACTGAATCTTGCGCGTGTTGTGCGTGAGCTGCACCAGACGCGTGCGCGACTTGGCATAGGAGCCCGGCTCGTTGAAGCCGATCTGTCCGTCCTCGCCCACGCCGATAATCATCAGGTCGATTTTGCGGATCGAGTGGTCGTAGGAGGCGCAGTACTCCGAGATTCGGTTCTTGTCGACCGTGCCGTCGGGGATATGGATATTCTCGGGCTGGATGTCGATATAGTTCAGGAAATCCTCGTGGATACGGTAGTTGCGGCTCTGCTGCTCGGTCGACTTTATGGGATAGAACTCGTCGAGGCTGTAAACGGCCACGTTGCGGAAGCTCACCTGCCCTGCCTTGTGACGGCGCACGAGCTCGCGGTAGAGACCCAGCGGCGTGCGGCCCGTCGTAAGACCCAGCACGAACGGCTGCTGCTCCTCGTACACCTCGTTCGAGCAGTGCGTCTCGTTGAAGGTTCTGATTGCCTTGACTATTAGGTCGGCGACATACTGCACGCCCTGGTATTCGTTGGCATAAACCTGTGTACGAATCTTTTCGTAACGATGGATGATGTCCCGCGGGGTGGCCTCTTCGATGAGTCCGCCGTCCTTGGGAAGTGAATACTTGTTATTCATAATTATGGTTTAAGTTTAAAGTGTCCGAAAAATTGCGGAAGGTGGAAATTCGGCGCCGGGGCGTCGATGGGTCTCCACGACAGGAAGTGAGGCTTCGACAGAGCATCGCCGCACTTGTAGAGATTCACGCGCAGCTCCGCACCGTCCCACGTCTTCAAGTCGTGGCGGAAGAGCGCCGAGGGCGGAATCAGCAGCGTCACCGACCAGCGGTTGTCGCCCGCACGCTCCTCGAACGGCTCGGGCGGCAGCGTCGCCAGACGCTTCACTCCCGCCAGCACCTCGGCCGACGCATGTTCGGGCTCGCGGCCGGGGGCCCGGAAGCCGAGCAGCATGCGGCCGATGCACGTAGTCTCGAAATTGTAGTATCCGCCCTCGTCGGGGGCCGCGAAGAACTCTACGCAAGAATCCGTCCACACCTGGCCGTTATCCTCGGCGACACGTGCCGCCGTGACCTGCTCGCGGACGTCGAAACGAATCACGAGACGGTCGCCCGTGTGGAATGCCCTGAACGCGACTTCGGGCGCATAGGGATACTGCTCCGGCCAGTTGCAGCACGCAATCGGCTCCGGCGCGAGCGTCGAGAAGGCCTCGTTCAAGGCCGCCGGGTCGTCTATGTCGACCGATATCTTGCGAATCTCCATCATCCGAGGTATTTTGCAGCCGTTTCGCTTACGATGCGGCACATATCTTCGTACTGCTCCTCCATGCTGCACAGCAGCCTGTACTGGGCATGCGTGCGCACCAGATTATGGTCGGGCGACTTGATTTTGTAGTAGGTGTCGCCGTCGATGTAGTCCATCAGGAAGCGCAGCACCTGCTCGAAAGTTATGTAACGCGCCGAGAATGCCAGCCATTCCAGCTCCGAAGGGCTGAGCGTCGCAGCTCGCTGCGACAGATAGCCGTCGGCATAGGCCGCGAACATTCCGAGCGACAGCCCCACGCGGGCGAGGTCGCGATCGTCCTCGTCGCCCGTGTTGGCATAGGTCCGTATCGCATCGCCGAAGTCGTTGAGCGCCGTAGCCGGCATGACCGTATCGAGGTCGATGACGCACAGCACGCGCTCCTGACGGTCGAACAATATATTGTTGATTTTGGTATCGTTGTGCGTCACGCGCGTGGGAATCGTGCCGTCCTCGACCTTCGACCAGAACGACATCATCTCTTCGCGGCGCGACTCTATCCATGCAATCTCCGCGGTCAGCGACCCGACGCGGCCGGCGGCATCGCGCGACACCGACGCATCCCACTGCTCGAAGCGGTGGCGCATGTTGTGGAATCCCTTTATCGTCTCAGACAGCGGCTCGTCGAAGTCGGCCAGCTGGGCCTGAAACTTGCCGATGCCCACACCGCCCATGCGCGCGAGCTTCTCGGTGTCGGCACGGTTGTATGCCACCGTATCGGAGATGAATATCGTAACGGCCCAATACTCGCCTTCGGCGTCCATGAAGCAGAGCTCTCCGTCGAGTGTCGGCACGACGGTCATGACCTCGCGCAGGGTGTCGCCGCCTGCGGCCTCGACACCGCGGCGGATGTGGTCGGTGACCTTGCGGATGTTCTCCATCATGGCCGGAACATCAGGGAAGATGCGCTTGTTCTTGCGTTGGAGGATGTAGTCCGGCGCTCCGCCCTCGGTGCGGACGATGAAGGTGTCGTTGATAAACCCGTCGCCCAACGTCTCGATGCCCTTCACGGGCGCCGAGAGTGCGAAACGGGATGCGATGAAATTCAAGTCGGTCGTCATAGGATCTGGTTTTAGGTTTTCGCGACATCGGAAGTTTCGCACGTAGAGGCAACGCTCCGAAATCGTATTTTTTCATGCGAAGAGACCGATGCGAACCGCACCGGCGAGAATATCTCCGGCGGCAGGCTTCGCATGGCACACATTCGCGGCAAGTCTATTTTCCATTGCTTTTTTTCGCACCGTAAAGTTATTAAAAATCCGTCGGACATGCAAAAAAAAACAGCCCCAAAAAAAAGAGCTCGCACCGCTACGCGAAACGGCCGGTCCTTACGCAGAAAGGCCGGCCGCCGAGCATGATACGAGCTAACCCGTGCGAAGATGCGCCGACGTGCGGCTATTTTATTCTCAGCCGGTCGCCCTTCGATATCGGCGAGTCGGGTTTCAGCCGGTTCATCCTGGCCAGCGAACGCAGCTGTACGCCGTACGACTGAGCCACCGAGCGGAGCGTCTCGCCTTCGAGCGCGACGTGGAAGTGCATGTTGCCGTCCCACTGCCGCCGCTTCTTCTGGATGAACACCACCTCGCCCTTCGCGGGCTCGTCGCCGGCGCGGCGGTCGTTGAAGCGGCGCAGATTCTTGGCCGACAGACGGAATATGGACCCTATCGACGCATAGGTGTCGCCCTCCTTGGCCGTGACGTAGAACAGCCCGTTCGAGCGGTAGATGTTGTACCCCTGGCGGGCGTTAATCGTCACCCGATAGTCGTCGGGGTCGATGCGGTCGGTCTCGGCTACGCTGCCCACGGAGCTGTTGTCGGCGAACCACGTCTCCTCGCGGCCGCTCGTCTGCGAAGCGTATAGACGCAGTCCGTCGTCGCTGTCGAGCAGGTAGAGACGGCTCTCCTCGATGATTCGTATCAGACGCTCGGCATAGTCCGGGGCCGTGGCGTACCCGGCGGCTTTCAGTCCGCGCGCCCAGCTGCGGTAGTCGGTGGGCGAATAGGCGAACAGCGAGTCGTAGCGGCTCTGCGAGTCGAGAAACTCAGCATGGTCGGCATACGACGACTCCACGTCGGGATACTTGCGGAAGCACTCGCCGCGCTCGTCGTCGTCGTGATATACGCGCTCGCCCGTCCAGTTACGCTTGCACTTGATTCCGAAGTGGTTGTTCGACGACAGCGAAAGGGTCGAGTTGCCGCAGTCGGATTCGAGAATACCCTGCGCCATGGTGATGCTGGCCGGAATTCCGTAGCGCTCCATGTGGGCCACGGCAATGCGTTTGTAGCGGTCGATATACTCCTCGCGCGTCATTCGCGCCCGCTTCTGCGCGGCGGCCGTCGCGCAGACGATGACCGCCAAAAGGAGGGCCGATATTGCTTTTCTGTAAAAAATCATTATTTTTGTCATGTCTTTGTGACACGTATGCGCAAAGATATGACTTTATCGGCAATTTAACAACACGTTTTTCGGAACCGCTGCGCGGCGAGGCCGACCGCCGCCGTTCCGCCCCGACACTGATATGAACAAACTGCATGTAATAACCCCCGTCAAGGATTCGATAGACTCCACCATGGAGACCGTGCGTGCCGTCATGGCATCGCGCATCGACGTGCCGTTCACCTATACCGTCTACAACGATTTCAGCACCCCCGAAAATACGGCCCGGCTGCGCGCCGCCGCCGAGGAGTACGGATTCCGGCTGGTGAATCTCGAAGAGCTGACCTCGCACCCGTCGCCGAACTACCTTCTGGTGTTGCAGACGGCCCGCCGCGAGGCTCTGGCCGACGACGCAGGGCTGCTCATCGTCGAGAGCGACGTCACGGTGCGCCCGTGGACGTTGCAGGCGCTGTTCGACGGAGCGGCCGCCCGCGAAGACTGCGGCATCGCGGCGTCGGTGACCATCGACGACCGGGGGAGCATAAACTACCCCTACGTTCACGCCCGCGGCAGCGAAAACCGCGCATTCGTCACCAGGAAGCATTGCAGTTTCTGCTGTTCGTTGCTCACGCCCGAGCTCATGCGCCGCTTCGACTTCGGGGAGCTCGATCCGTCGAAGAACTGGTTCGACGTGACCATCTCGCACGAAGCCGCGGCCCGCGGTCTGAAAAACTATCTCTTCACCGACCTGCCCGTCGTGCACCACCCCCACGCCAGCCGTCCGTGGAAACAGCTCAAATATACGAATCCGCTGAAATACTACTGGTTGAAATACACCCGGGGATTGGATAAAATATGAACCGAACCATGACAGAACCTTTGGTATCCGTAGTCGTCCCGGTCTACGACATGGAGCGTTTCATCGCCGAGACGCTCGACTCGGTGCTCGCCTCCGACTATCCGAATTTCGAGGTCGTGGTCGTCGACGACGGTTCGACCGACGGTTCGGCCGCCATACTCGACCGCTACGCGGCCCGCGACTCCCGCATCCGGGTGCTCCGGCAGCCGAACGGCGGAGTGTGCCGCGCCCGCAACCACGCCGTGAGCGAGGCCCGCGGAGAGTTCATCCTGCCCGTCGACTCCGACGACCGCATCTCGCCGACGGTCATCTCCGACGCCGTGGCCGTCATGGAGGCCGACCCGGACGTGCGCGTGGTCGTCCCGCGCGCCGAGTTCTTCGGCGACCGCACGGGCGAATGGCATCTGCCCGACTACTCGCCCGAGCTGCTCGCACGCAAGAACATGATTCCCATCTCGGCGCTCTACCGGCGCGAGGACTGGGTGCGCGTGGGCGGCTACTGCGAGGATACGGTGGCCCGCGAGGACTGGATATTCTGGATTTCGGTGCTCGCCGACGGCGGCCGGGTCGTGCGCCTGCCCGAAACGGGCCTCTACTACCGCGTCCGCGAAGGGTCGAAGCGCAAGTCCGACCGCAAGCTCAAACGCAAGGTCATCGAGGTGCTCAACCGCCGCAACCCCGAGTTTTTCGAACGCTGCCTGGGCGGGCCGCTGCGCTATCGCCGCACGTGGTCGCGCATGCTGAACCGGCTCTACCGGCTGCTGCACCCGCGCCGCGTCTTCATCGGCGGGCGCTATTCCGCGTTGGAGTATTTCGTGCGCACGCTTCCCGCGCACTTCCGCAACGGCGACGGCCGCGCCATACACCTCGGCCGCAACGAACTCCGCGAATTCGAGGTCGCCGGCACCGAATATGTCGTGAAGTCGTTCCGCAAACCCAACATCATCAACCGCATAGTCTACGGATTGTTCCGCTCGTCGAAGGCGCAGCGCTCCTACGAAAACGCCGAGCTGCTTCTGAGCCGCGGCATCGGCACCCCCGAACCCGTGGCATGGATGACCGAGCGCTGCGGCCTGTTCTTCACGCGCAGCTACTACGTCTGCCGCAAGTCCGAGTGCCCGCACACCTACGTCGACCTCATCGGCGGCGGGTTTCCGCAGCAGGAGGAGTACCTGCGCGCCATAGCCCGCACCACGGCGGCGCTGCACGAGCTCGGGCTGCTGCACAAGGACTACTCGCGCGGCAACATTCTCTTCGGACGCACGGCCGACGGCTCGGTGCGTGTCGAAATCGTCGACCTGAACCGCATATATAAATATAAGAGTATCGACATCGTCCGCGGCTGCGCCAACTTCGCCGAGCGGCTGCCGGCCACCGACAGCATGCGCGCCGTCATGGCCGAGGAGTACGCCCGCACCCGCGGCTTCGACCCCGCCGAATGTCTGCGACTGATGTTTCGCTACAACGTCGAAAAGAAATAAGCGTTTTTCGCTTCGCACGAATCGAAAAAATCCCGCCGGGGTCGGGGCTATTCGATATCAGGCCTTATACCGAACATTATGCGGGCAGCTGTCGCGCCCAACCCCGCCCCGACGGGCTGCGCCGGACTTATCCTATCATCATCCGGCGCTGTGCCATTTCGGCACGCTTGAAAAATGAAGACTCGAAGTTCGAACGTAACGAATCTACGAACCCGATTTCATTCATCCCCGGCCTTCCGCACCGGGGAGTTCGCCGACCGGCAATCGCAGCGTGAGCGACTGCCGGCCGATAGAGTAAAAAAGGCCCGCCGGGAACCATCACCATCAACCACCGGGGCGGAAGAAACACCTCTGAAACTCGTCCCCGGAATCCCGAGCGGGCCGCGCCGGACAAGCTATCCGTGCCCGCCCGGCTCCGTGCTTCATGCTGCACGGTATAATATCGCAAAAGCCCTTCGGAAACCAAACCTCGTCAATTTGGACGAAATAAATTCATATGTCATGAAACCCGGGTTAATCCCCGTGCGGGCTATGTTCAAGAACCTCGTGCGGCGCTGTCTGTTGCGTTACGCGTGCGCTTCGTTTTCAGTCGTGTGCGCGGCATTTTCCAACGCGTGGCATGCAAGCATCCGTTAAAAAGAAGCCCCCGGAATTCGGGGCCGTGACGCCCCGGCGTTTTGCGAAGCCTGGCGCCAGGCCTCGGGTGGGTTATCGATTCCGGGAACGACCGAAGATGATAGCGAACTGCAACGAAGCGCATGCGATGCGGTATTCGGTCGGCACT
>CAMWIG010000004.1 GCA_947174295.1 uncultured Alistipes sp.
CATCTACACCTATTAAGTCGTCGGCAGCGTCAGATGTGTATAAGATAGAGCACGACACTGTGCAGAGTCCGCAGGCAAGGATGAAAACCGGTCATTTTGCATGATTATTTAAGCATGTTGCACTATTTTTTAAGATGCCTACGGGATATTACCCGTATTTTTGTTCGCAAATAAAACGACTGATCCGATTTATGAAACGACTACTCTTTACGATTGTTCTGGCCTGGTTCTGCATCGCGGGCCGCGGGCAGGAGATTACGCCCGAAGCCAAGTCGCGCGCCGCCGCTCTGGTCGAGCGCATGACCCTCGACGAGAAGCTATCCTACATCGGCGGCTACGAAGCGTTCTACATCCGCGCCGTGCCGCGTCTGGGCATACCCGAAATACGCATGGCCGACGGCCCGCAGTGCGTACGCAACGACACCCGGAGCACGCTCTACCCCTGCGGCATAGCCCTCACCGCCACGTGGGACCGTTCGCTCGCCCGCGCCTACGGACGTTCGCTCGGCCGCGACGCGCGCGCCCGAGGCGTGCATATCATGCTGGGGCCGGGCGTGAACATCTATCGCTCGCCGCTGTGCGGCCGCAACTTCGAGTACTACGGCGAAGACCCCTATCTCGCATCCGAAACGGCGAAAGAATATATAGAAGGTATGCAGGCCGAGGGCGTCATGGCCACCATCAAGCACTTCTGCGGCAACAATCAGGAGTGGGACCGCCACCACGTATCGTCGGACATCGACGAACGCACGCTGCACGAAATCTACCTCCCGACCTTCCGCAAGGCCGTGTGCGAGGCCAAGGTCGGCGCCGTGATGTCGAGCTACAATCTGGTCAACGGACAGCACATGACCGAAAACCGCGACCTCGCGGTCGGAGTACTGCGCGAACGGTGGGGATTCGAAGGCATCTTCATGTCGGACTGGGACGCCACCTACTCCGCAGCGGGCCCCGTCAACAACGGTCTCGACATCGAGATGCCGGGAGCGCGCTACACCAACCCCGAGACACTGAAAAAACTGCTCGCGACGGGCGTCGTCGAAGAGCGCACCATCGACGAGAAGTGCCGCCACATTCTGCAAGCTCTCATCGCATTCGGATTTCTGGACCGGCCGCAGCTCGACGCCTCGATTCCCGAGCGCAACCCCGAGTCCGACGCTACGGCCTTGGAGGTCGCACGCCGGTCGATGGTGCTGCTCGAAAACAACGGGCTGCTTCCCTTCGGCCGCAAGGTTCGACGCGTAGCGGTCACGGGCCCCAACGCCGTGAACATCCCGATGGGCGGCGGCAGCGGCGAGGGTTCGCCGTTCGAGTTCGTCTCGGTCGCCGCCGGTCTGCAAGCCGAAAAGGGCTTCCGCACCGAGTGTCTCGTACCCCGGAGCACCGTCGACCTTGCCGCTACGGGTCTCTTCTTCACCCCCGACGGCCGCCCGGGTCTGCACTGCGAATTCTTCGCCAACCGCACGTTGGACGGTGCCGCCGCAGCCGTCTCGACCGATTCTAAGGTCGACTTCTTCTGGGCGGGCTCTCCCGCCGAGGGCGTCCCCGCCGACCACTTCTCGGCCCGCTGGACCGGCACATTCCGTCCGCAGCGCTCCGAGCGCGCCCTGTTCACCGTCAGCGGCGACGACGGCTACCGTCTGTTCGTCGACGGACGGGAGGTTCTCGGACACTGGGCCGACCACGGCGTATCGACCAAGTCGGCCTGCATCGACGTCGAGGCCGGCCGCTCGTACGACATCCGCCTGGAATTCTACGACAACATACGCACCGCCGAGGTCAAGCTGCAATACGCCGGCTATTCGCCCGAGGAGCAGGCGCGCACACTCGCCGCGGCCGACGCCGTGGTCTACTGCGCCGGATTCGACCAGACGTGCGAAAGCGAGAACTCCGACCGCACCTTCTCCCTGCCCGCAGGTCAGGCCGAGGAGATTGCCGCCATCGCAGCCGTCAACCCCAATCTGGTCGTAGTGGTCAACGCCGGCGGCGGAGTGGACTTCACGCAGTTCGCCGACAAGGCCGGAGCGCTGCTTCTGGCATGGTATCCCGGGCAGGAGGGCGGCAAGGCCGTGGCCGACATACTCACGGGCCGCATCTCGCCGAGCGGACGCCTGCCCATCTCCATCGAGCGCCGTGCCGAGGACAACCCCGTGTGGAACAGCTACTACGAGAACGAAGCCCGATTCCAGAACAGCCCGCAGTCGCGCGTGCGCTACGGCGAGGGAGTCTTCGTCGGCTACCGCGGCTACGACCTCAACGGCACCGAGCCTCTCTACGCATTCGGCTACGGACTGAGCTACACGACGTTCGACTACTCCGACCTCGAAGTGCAACGGACGGACGATGGCGCACGCGTATCGTTCACGGTGACGAACACCGGCCGCCGCGCAGGCATCGAGACCCCGCAGGTCTACGTCGGCGACGTGCAGTCGAGCGTTCTGCGCCCCTCGAAAGAGCTCAAAGGCTACACCCGCGTAGCGCTTCCTGCCGGAGGCTCGCAGCGCGTGGAGATCGACCTGCCGCGCGACGCATTCGCCTACTACGACATCGCCTTGCACGACTTCAAGGTCGAGCCCGGCCAATTTACGGTTTCGGTCGGTGCATCAGAACGTGACATCAAACTCATCGCAAACATCCAAATCGACTAAAACCAATATGAGAATCAAACGATTTCTGACCGTCGCAGCCCTGCTGCCGGCTCTTCACGTCTTCGCACAATGGCAGCCCGCCGGCGACCGCATCAGAACCGAGTGGGGCGAGCGGCTCGACGCAGCCGACGTACTGCCCGAATATCCGCGTCCGCAGATGGTCCGCAGCGAATGGAGCAACCTCAACGGACTGTGGAACTACGCCATACGTCCCGCGGGCGAACGCCCCGACGTCTGGGACGGCGAGATACTGGTGCCGTTCGCAGCCGAGTCGTCGCTCTCGGGCGTCGGCCGCACGGTCGGCGCCGAAAACGAACTGTGGTACGAGCGCACGTTCACCGTTCCGGCCAAATGGAACGGCAAACGCGTGCTGCTCCACTTCGGTGCCGTCGACTGGCGCACCGACGTGTGGGTCAACGGCGTAAGCATGGGACGCCACGAAGGCGGCTTCACCCCGTTCGAGTTCGACATCACCGAAGCGCTGAAAAAGGGCGGCAACACGCTGCGCGTCCGCGTGTGGGACCCCACCGACGACGGCCACCAGCCGCGCGGCAAGCAGGTCAAGAGCCCCTACTCCATCTGGTACACGCCCGTGACGGGCATCTGGCAAACGGTATGGATCGAAGCCGTGCCCCAGCGCTACATCGGCAGCGTGACGACCACTCCCGACCTCGACCGCCGCGCATTCCGTGTCGAGACCTCGATATGCGGGGCCGAACCGGGCGACAGAGTCGAGGTGACTCTCTTCGACGGAGACACGAAGGTGGCGCACGCCGCAGCAGCATGCGGAGCCGCCGCCGAGCTCCATGTAGCCGAGCCCAGGCTGTGGAGCCCCTCGGCGCCGCACCTCTACGACATGGAGGTCGTCCTGACTCACGACGGCAAGGTCATCGACCGCGTGCGCAGCTACGCGGCCATGCGCAAGTTCTCCACCGCCAGGGATTCGCAGGGCATCGTCCGTCTGTGTCTGAACGACGAGCCTCTGTTCCAGTTCGGCACGCTCGACCAGGGATGGTGGCCCGACGGTCTCTACACCGCCCCGACCGACGAGGCGCTCGCATACGACATCGTCAAGACCAAGGAGTGGGGCTACAATATGATACGCAAGCATATCAAGGTCGAGCCGGCACGCTGGTACTGGCACTGCGACCGTCTGGGCATGATAGTATGGCAGGACATGCCGAGCGGCGACCAGGCCGACGGCAAGCCGCAGTGGCAGGACAAGAACTACTTCACGGGCGAGGAGAAACACCGCACGCTCGCCTCCGAAGAGTGCTACCGCAAGGAGTGGCGCGAGATTATCGACGCACTTCGCGGCTTCCCCTCCATCGGCGTATGGGTGCCGTTCAACGAGGCGTGGGGTCAGTTCAAGACCGTGGATATCGCCGAGTGGACGAAGATGTACGACCCGTCGCGTCTGGTGAACCCCGCCAGCGGAGGAAACCACTATTTGACGGGCGACATGCTCGATTTGCACAATTATCCCAATCCTTCTTTGTATCTTTACGACTCGAAACGCGCCACCGTGCTCGGCGAGTACGGCGGCATAGGACTTGTGATGAGGGAGCATCTGTGGGAGCCCGACCGCAATTGGGGCTACATAAGTTTCAGTTCGCCCGACGAGGTGACCGACGAATACGAGAAATACGCCGAGATGCTCTATGACATGATTTCGCGCGGATTCTCGGCGGCCGTCTACACACAGACCACCGACGTCGAAATAGAGGTCAACGGACTGATGACCTACGACCGCAAGGCCGTGAAGGTCGACGAGAAGCGCCTGCGCAGAATCAACGAGAAAATTTGCAACGCTTTAAACGATAACCGATGAAAAGACTTCTTCTGCTGTTCGCCCTCTGCGGTCTCTGTGCCGCGCATGCGCAGCAATCCTACACCCTCTCGTCTCCCGACGGACGGTTGCAGGCTCACGTCCGCACGGGCGGGAGCCTGACATACGACATCGTCCGCGACGGCCGGACTCTGCTCGAACCGTCGCCGATTGCGCTGACGCTCTCCGACGGCCGCGAGTTGGGCCCCTCGGCCCGCGTTCTGAAAGCCTCGCGCACGAGCGTCGACACAACGGTTCCGTCGCCTCTCTACCGCTCGGCGGAGGTCCGCGACCGCTACAATTCGCTGACTCTGCGCATGAAAGGCGGCTGGTCGGTCGAGTTCCGCGCATACGACGACGGCATAGCCTACCGCTTCGCCACGACGGCACGGCAACCGTTCGAGATAACCGGCGAGCAGGTCGTCTTCCGCTTTCCCGGCGACTTCCCGGCGACCGTACCCTACGTCGCCGTCGGCAGCGACGGGGACTTCGAATCGCAGTTCCGCAACTCGTTCGAGAACACCTACACGACCGCACCGCTCTCCGCCCTCAACCGGCAGCGTCTGGCATTCCTTCCGCTCGCAGTCGACGCGGGCGACGGGGTGAAAATCTGCATCACCGAGACCGATCTGCGCGACTATCCCGGTCTGTATCTCATCAACCGCACGGGCGGCAGCTCGCTCGAAGGAGTCTTCGCGCCATACCCGAAACGCGTCGTGCAGGGCGGCTACAACAACCTGCAAATGGTGGTCGAGGAGCGCGAACCGTTCATCGCCCGGGTCGATGGCCCGCGCACGTTCCCCTGGCGCGTGGCAATCATCGGCGACGACACCGCAATCGCGTCGAGCGACCTTAGCTGGCTGCTCGCCGAACCTTCGCACATCGACGACACCTCGTGGATACGCCCCGGCAAGGTGGCTTGGGACTGGTGGAACGCATGGAACATAGCGGGAGTCGGCTTCCGCGCGGGCATCAACACCGAGACCTACAAATACTACATCGACTTCGCCGCCGACAACGGAATCGAGTATGTGATTCTCGACGAGGGATGGGCCGTGAACTTGCAGGCCGACCTGATGCAGGTCGTTCCCGGAATCGACCTGCCCGGAATCGTGGAATACGGCCGGCAGAAGGGAGTGGGAATCATTCTTTGGGCCGGCTACTGGGCATTCGACCGCGACTTGGAGCGCGTCTGCAAGCACTACTCCGAGATGGGCGTCAAGGGCTTCAAGGTCGACTTCATGGATCGCGACGACCAGCCTATGACCGACTTCAACCACCGTGCGGCGGCCACGGCCGCCAAGTACGGGCTCGTGCTCGACCTGCACGGCTCGCACAAGCCTGCCGGACTGAACCGCACATGGCCCAACGTGCTGAATTTCGAGGGTGTACACGGTCTGGAACAGATGAAGTGGAGCGCACCCCACGTCGACCAGATGCGCTACGACGTCACGATTCCCTTCATCCGCCAGGCCGCAGGCCCGATGGACTACACGCAGGGAGCGATGCTCAACGCCACACGCGAAAACTACCGTCCCTGCGACTCGGAGCCGATGAGCCAGGGTACCCGGTGCCACCAGCTGGCGCTTTACGTGGTGCTCGACTCGCCGCTGAACATGCTCTGCGACTCGCCGACGAACTATCTTAAAGAGCCCGAGTGCACGAAGTTCATCGCCGGGATACCGACGGTCTGGGACCGAACCCTCATACTCGACGGCCGAATGGGCGAATACATCGTCACGGCGCGACGAAGCGGCGACACGTGGTACGTGGGAGGAATCACAGACTGGACGCCGCGCGACATCACGGTCGACCTGGCCAAGCTGGGTATCGACGGTACGGTCGATGCGACAATCTTCCGCGACGGCGTGAACGCCGACCGCAAGGCGTCGGACTACGTGCGCGAAAACGTAAGAATCGACACGACGGCTCCCCTCGAAATACACCTCGCGCCCGGAGGAGGATTCACGATCGAACTCGAAGCGCAGCGATGAAACGTCTATTTCTGCTACTTGCCGCCGCCACGGCGCTGCATGCGGCGCAGGCCGAGGTGGTCATGCCGCGGTTTTTCAGCGACAACATGGTCTTGCAGCGCGAGCGGCCCATACGGCTGTGGGGCAGCGCCGCCAAGGGCGAGACGGTGACCGTGCGCTTCGCCGGCGCCGAGACCGCCGTCCGGGCCGACCGCACGGGACGCTGGACGGCCGAGCTTCCGGCCATGGAGGCCGACGCCGCGCCGCGCGTGCTGACCGTTGCGGGCCGCGACAACGAACTGCGCTTCTCGAACGTCCTCGTCGGCGACGTGTGGCTTTGCAGCGGACAGTCCAACATGGAGTGGCGGCTCGGCCAGACGGTCGGTTGCGAGGAGGAGATCGCCGCGTCGGCCAATCCAGCCATACGTCTTCTCTCCGTGGGCGACAGGATAGCCTTCGAGGAGCAGGAGGACATCGTGAGCGGCGCATGGGAGGAGTGCACGCCCGAGACATCGCGCGCATTCTCGGCCGTGGGCTACTACTTCGGCAAGTTCATACAGGCCGAGACGGGCATTCCCGTGGGACTCATCGACAGTTCGTGGGGCGGCACCGACATCGAAACCTGGACCAGCTGGCCAGTCATGCGCACCACCTCCGACTACGCACCGTATGCCGGCAAACGCACGGCGGCCGAAGCCATAGGCCGCCGCATCAAGCCCTACGAGGCCTACCGCAGCGCCCTGGCCGACGACCGCGGCGTCCGCGAACGCTGGGCCGACCCTGCCGCGGCGGACGACTCCGCCGCATGGGACACGATGACACTCCCGCAGGTGTGGGAGGATGTTCTCGGCCCGTGCGACGGCCGCATATGGTTCCGCCGTACGGTGACGCTTCCCGCCTCGGCCGACGGCAAGGCCGGTACGCTCAGCCTCCCGGCCGTGGACGACGCCGACATAAGCTACGTGAACGGCGTCGAAGTGGGCCGCACGTCGGGCTACGACCGCCGGCGGCTCTACACCGTACCGGCAGGCATACTGCACGGCGGCGAGAATTTCGTGGCGGTGCGCGTCGACGACAACGGCGGCAACGGCGGAATATGGGGCGACGCGCGCAAACTGTGGTTGGAGGTCGGCGGAGAGCGTTACGACCTCGCAGGCGAATGGTCGTACCGCGAGTCGGCCACGACGAGGCAATTCGGCATCGCGAACGACAACGACTTCGGCAATCCCAACAGCTTCGCATCGCTGCTCTTCAACGGCATGATAGCGCCGCTGACGGGCTACGGCATCAAGGGCGTCATATGGTATCAGGGCGAGAACAACGCCGGACGGGCGCTCGCCTACCGCGAACTCTTCCCGGCGATGATACGCGACTGGCGCGCGCAGTGGGGCTACGATTTTCCGTTCCTCTGGGTGCAGCTCGCCAACTTCATGGCCGTAAGGCCCGAACCCTCCGAGAGCCAGTGGGCCGAGCTTCGCGAAGCGCAGAACATGGCCCTTTCGCTCCCCGCGACGGGACAGGCCGTCATTACCGACATAGGCGAGGCGGACGACATACACCCGCGCAACAAGCGCGACGTGGGCTACCGCCTGAGCCGCGCGGCGCTCAACGCGGCCTACGGACGCACCGACATCGCCGCAGGCGGGCCGGTCTTCAAGAGCATGAAGCGCACCGGCAGCCGCTTGGAGCTCACCTTCGGCACGACAGGCGCGCTGCGTCCCGCCGACGGCAACCGCTACGGCTATCTGCACGGCTTCGCCGTGGCAGGCCCCGACCGGCGGTTCGTGTGGGCCAAGGCCTACGTGGCCGGACGCGACAAAATAGTCGTTTTCAGCGACGAGGTATCCGAACCCGAAGCCGTCCGCTACGGCTGGGCCGACAACCCGCAGGACGACGACCTGACGGACGACTCCGGCCTTCTGGCCTCGCCGTTCCGCACCGAGTAGCGGCCTTTAAACGCAACCATGAAAAACGGGACTGTCCGATTGTTCGGACAGTCCCGTTTTCCGTGCAGCCCACCCGGCGCTTACCCGAGGTAGGATTTGAGCAGCTTGCTTCGCGACGAATGGCGCAGGCGGCGGATTGCCTTTTCCTTAATCTGACGCACACGCTCGCGCGTGAGGTCGAACTTCTCGCCAATCTCTTCGAGCGTCATCTCCGAGCATCCGATGCCGAAGAAGTACTTGATTATATCGCGTTCGCGCTCCGTAAGTGTTTCCAGCGCACGGTCCACCTCCGTTGCGAGCGACTCGTTGATAAGTCCGCGGTCGGCATTCGGAGAGTCGGGGTTCACCAGCACGTCGAGCAGCGAGTTGTCCTCGCCGTCGGCGAACGGAGCGTCGACCGACACATGACGGCCTGCGACGCGGAGCGTATCGGTGACCTTCTCCTTCGGCAGTTCGAGCTCCGAGGCGAGCTCCTCGGGCGACGGCGTGCGCTCGTGCTCCTGCTCGAAGCGTGCGAACGCCTTGTTGATTTTGTTGAGCGAACCCACCTGGTTCAGAGGCAGACGCACGATGCGCGACTGCTCGGCCAGCGCTTGAAGAATCGACTGACGAATCCACCACACGGCATAGGAGATGAATTTGAAACCGCGGGTCTCGTCGAACTTCTCGGCCGCCTTTATCAGTCCGAGATTACCCTCGTTGATAAGGTCGGGAAGACTGAGTCCCTGATTCTGGTACTGCTTGGCTACCGACACCACGAAGCGCAGGTTGGCCTTCGTGAGTTTTTCGAGCGCCTCCTGGTCGCCTTTTCGGATTCGCTGGGCGAGTTCTACCTCCTCCTCGACCGTGATGAGCTCCTCCTTGCCTATCTCTTGGAGATATTTGTCCAGCGAAGCGCTCTCGCGGTTGGTGATGGATTTCGTAATTTTTAACTGACGCATATTTCTCTCTGTTTATGTTATTCGTTACGTCGGTAAAACCTCGTCCCGGCCGCCGGCGCGGATCTACTCCACGAAGGTGTAGCTCGCTGCGCGACCGTTGGGATATACTCCGTCGATGGATTTTACGCTCTCGCTCATGCGGCGCAGGTCGGCCATGCCGCGAACGGCACGATCATTGACATGAGTTATGACGAATCCGGGTTTCACGCGGGCACGGGCCAGAACTCCGCCCTGCTTGACGCCCGCCACCTGCACGCCGCCGTCGATTCCCAGCTCGCGGCAGAGCTTCGCACCGGCATCGGCGAGCTTTCCGCCCAGCGTCTCCACGACATCGACGCTTTCGCGCGTCACGGGTTCGGTCTTACCTGCCTTATTACGCAAAGTCACCTCGAATTGTTTCACCGTCGAACCTCTTTTTACCGACAAATTCACCTTATCGTTGGGTCGGCGCTTTCCTATCTGCTCTTGCAGTGTCGTACCGTCGCAAATCTTCACGCCGTCGATTTCCATAATCACGTCGCCCTTGCGGATTCCGGCAGCCGAGGCGGCACCGTCCTCCGACACGGCGTTGACGTACACGCCGCCAATCTCGTCGACACCGGCATCGCGTCCCATCGAGTCGATGAACTCCTGGGTCACCGGCACGAACGTCACGCCCAGCAGCGCACGCTGCACGACTCCGTACTCTTTCAGGTCGACCACGACCTTGCGGACGATGGTCTCGGGCACGGCGAACGAGTAACCTATGTAGCTTCCCGTCGACGATTTGATTACGGTGTTGATTCCCACCAGCTCGCCGCGCGTGTTGACCAGTGCGCCGCCCGAGTTTCCGGGGTTCACCGCCGCGTCGGTCTGAATGAACGACTCTATGCGGAAATCGTTGGGGATGACACCCAGACTGCGCGCCTTCGCGCTCACGATACCGGCCGTCACCGTCGACTGCAAGTCGAACGGCGAACCTATTGCGAGCACCCACTCGCCCAGACGCAGCGCATCCGACGAGCCGAACGTCACCGTCGGCAGCCCCGCAGCGTCGATTTTCACCAGCGCGATGTCGGTCGCGGGGTCGGTTCCGACTATCGCGCCGTCGAACGTGCGGCCGTCGTTGAGCTTCACGCGGAGCTTGGCGGCATCGGCCACCACATGGTTGTTCGTCACCACGTATCCGTCCTCCGAGATGATGACGCCCGAACCTCCGGCCCGCACCTCACGCGTCGAGGGCTGCTGCCCGCCGTGTCCCTGCGGCATGCCGAAGAACTCCATGAACGGGTCGTACTGACGCTGCCGCACCGCGACCTCCTGCACGGCCTCGATGTTGACCACTGCCTTCACGGCGTTCTCGGCCGCGAACGTAAGGTCGGGGTAGCTGTCGTCGCCGTATGCCGCGAAGTGCGCATCGAGACTCTGCGCTCCCGAATCGGCACGCTCCACGTAACGCACCTCCGCGGGTGCGAGGCTGCGGTTCACGCTCCACGTCGCGACGCCTGCGGCTGCGGCCGACAGAGCTGCGACTCCTATTACAAAAAATGCCTTTCTCATAGTAATACAGTTTTTTTGATTGTCATATTAAAATAAGTAGGCAACATGCTTCATAGGCTTTCTCCTTGGTTTTACGCGCCGGAACTTCCCGACGTCTGCAAACAAACGGCGCCCCGCGGCCAATTATTGCACAAACCGTCCGAAACGATATGCCGCAGTCCGCGTCCGCCGAAAAAATTCCGCACTCCGACACTTCGGAATGCGGATTTACGACCGTTCGGCAACGGCTCAGCGACGCGGCTCACGGCCTTCATCTTTGCGGCCGCCATGCTCCGAACGGGCTCCCGGGCCGCCGTGCCCCGGCTTCTTCTCGTGCCCGCGAAACCCCGCTCCGTCATGCGCCGGGCGCGGCGGTTCGGGACTCTCGTGCGGCGCACCGACATGCGGCGGCGGAGGGACATTGTCGTATATGACCTCCTCATTGCCGAAGATATCGGTCTTGCGGCGTATCGAACCCGTCTCGCGCCCCATGCCGTCGCGCCATACAATCTCCTCGTTGCCGAAGATGTCGGTTCCCGACTTCATCGAGCCTGTTTCGCGCCCCATACCGTCGCGATAGGTTACGATTTCGTTTCCGAAAATATCCTTGCTGCGAGTCACCGACCCCGTCTCGCGGCCCGTGCCGTCGCGGTAGGTCACCACCTCGTCGCCGAAGATGTTCTTCCCGTAGGTGACGCTGCGAAGCGTGCGGCCGCTGCCGTCCTTGCAGGTCACTACACGGTTTCCGAATATGTCGGTCGAGCTGACGACCGTCTGCTTCTGCGCCGCGGCCGTGAATGCGGCGGCAGCCGCACACGCCGCGAGTATCGTTCTGCGAAAATTCATACGCTCTCTGTTTTAATGAATAACGTCCCGCCGTGGGTTTTGTTATGCCTCTTCCTGAAAAAAATGCGTCCGCCATGCTCAGCGGACGCATTCAACGGCTGAAACCGGCAAACCGATTACCAGATTACGACACGCTCCTCTTCGGGCATGAACATGGCGCCGTCCGTGATGCCGAACGCATCGTAGAACGATTGCAGGTTGCGCAGCGTGGCGTTGACTCTCCACTTGCCGAGCGAGTGGACGTCGAGCTTCGTCAGACGCGCAATCTCCTCGTCGCGTATGTTCTGGCCCCACAGCGTGGCGTAGGCGATGTAGAAGCGCTGCTCGGGGGTGAAACCGTCGACGGGAGCGACCTCGGCGCCGTTCATAGCGTTGTGCATCGCCGTG
This sequence comes from uncultured Alistipes sp., assembly GCA_947174295.1. Taxonomy (GTDB): domain Bacteria; phylum Bacteroidota; class Bacteroidia; order Bacteroidales; family Rikenellaceae; genus Alistipes. The sequence continues at coordinate 12,088 of CAMWIG010000004.1, forward strand.
TAGGCCACGCGAAGACCGCCCTGGTCGGCGATGTTCTCACCGAGACAGAGCGCACCGTTTGCGTGCATGCCCGGCAGCACCTCGATGGCGTCGAACTGAGCGACCAGCACGTCGGCCTTGGCCTTGAACGCCTCGGAATCGGCATCCGTCCACCAGTTGTTCATGTTGCCGTCCTTGTCGAAGCCGCGGCCCTGGTCGTCGAATCCGTGCGTCATCTCGTGACCGATAACCACGCCGATAGCGCCGTAGTTCACCGCATCGTCGGCATCGGGGTTATAGAAGGGAGGTTGGAGAATGGCGGCCGGGAAGCATATCTCGTTGGTCGTCGGGTTGTAGTAGGCATTCACCGTCTGCGGCGACATGAACCACTCGTCGCGGTCGACGGACTTGCCGTACTTCGACATCGCATCCTCGGTAGCCCAGCGGTTCGCACGGACGATGTTCTCCCAATACGAAAGCCCGGGGTCGATTTCGAGCGTCGAGTAGTCCTTCCACTTGTCGGGATAGCCGATTTTGACGGTGAACGTCGCCAGCTTCTCCTGCGCACGCGCCTTCGTCTCATCGCTCATCCAGTCCAGCTCGTCGATATGCTGGCCCAGGGCCGTTTGGAGATTCTTCACCAGTTCGAGCATGCGCACCTTGTCGCGCTCGGGGAAGTACTTGGCCACGTACATCTCGCCCACGGCCTCCGACAGCACGCCGTTGGGCACGGCCATGGCACGCTTCCAGCGCGGCTTCGGCTCCTGCGTTCCCGACATCGTGCGGCCGAAGAACTCGAACGACGCGGCGTAGAACTCATCGCTCAGATAGGGAGCGGCGTGGCTGAGATACTGCGCCGCCAGATAGCTGCGCAAATCCTCGACCGAGGCCGTGCGGAGCAGCTCGGCGGCATTGGCTACGGCCGACGGCTGCGCCACGATAACGGTCTGCGCCTCGGGAACGCCCATCGCCGCGAAGTATGCCTTCCAGTCGATGCAGGGATACTGAGCCTCGAAGTCGGCGACCGCCACGGGATTGTACTGCGCCTGCATGTTGCGCAGCTCGACATTCGACCACGCCTTCTCGGCCAGAGCGGTCTCCACGCGCAGCACGCCGTCCACGGCCTGGCCGGCATTCTCGACGCCTGCCAGCTCGAAGAGCTTGCCGAGGTACTCGCGGTATGCCTCGCGCTTCGGAGCATTCTCCTCTTCGAGATAGTAGTCGCGGTTGCCCATTCCCAGCCCGCTCTGACCCACGTAGAGTGCGTAGGCGTCGCTGTTCATCAGGTCGGACTCGACGCTCAGCGAGAAGAAGGGGTTGGCCACCGACATGTGCATGTCGGCGATTACGTCGGTCAGTTCGTCACGGCCGGCAATCGACATGATGCGGCCGACGGTCTGCGCGACGGGCAACGCTCCCTCGGCGTTCAGACGCACGGAGTCGAGCCCCATCTTGTAGAGGTCGGATATTTTCTGGTCGACACTGCCCTTTGCGGCGCTCTTGCGCGTCATCTCCGAGAAGAGGTCGTTGATTCTTATCTGGTTGTTCTCCGACAGTACGTCGAATGCGCCGTAGCGCGAATACTCGGGCTTCAAGGGGTTTCTGGCCTGCCATCCGCCGGTGAAATGCTGATAGAAATCCTCGTTGAGAGCCACCGTCTCATCGAAGTTGGCGGGGTCGATGGCCGGAGTCTTCGACTTGTTCTGACAACTTGCCATAATTGCTGTCGCTGCTGCGAAAATTATGATTCTTTTCATGGTAATAACGTTAGGTCTCTTTTTAAAAAGATTCGCCCCGCTTCGTCGGCGGGGCGAGTCGTGTTCGGGTGATGTTATTTGCGAATCGCCTCGATGCCGGGGAGCGTGCCCTTCTCGATGAATTCGAGCAGTGCGCCGCCGCCGGTCGACACGTAGGATACCTTGTCCGAAAGACCGAACTTGTTGATGCAGGCAACCGAGTCGCCGCCGCCGATGAGCGAGTAGGCGCCGTTCTGCGTAGCCTCGGCGATAGCCTCGGCCACCACGCGCGAACCCGTTGCGAACTTGTCGATTTCGAACACGCCCACAGGGCCGTTCCAGAGAATGGTCTTGCAGTCGAGAATCGTCTGGCGGAAGAGCTTCTTGCCCTCGTCGGCGATGTCGACGCCCTCCCAGCCCTCGGGAATGTCGTTTACCGGCGCGGTCTTGGTGTTGGCCTCGGCCGAGAAGTCGTCGGCAACCAGAGCGTCGGGCGAGGTGACGAGCTTGACGCCCTTCTCCTCGGCCTTCTTCAACACGGCCAGAGCGGCATCGAAGTAGTCGGGCTCGCAAATCGACTTGCCGATTTTACCGCCCTGAGCAGCCGAAAAGGTGTAGGTCATACCGCCGCCCAGAATCAGCACGTCGACCTTTTCGAGCAACGACTCGATGATGGGGAGCTTCGACGAGACCTTCGAACCGCCCAGAATGGCGCAGAAGGGGCGCTGCGGGTTCTGCATCACGCCCTCGATTGCGTTGACCTCGTTTTCGAGCAGATAGCCGAACATCTTGTCGTTGGGGAAGTACTCGGCGATGAGCGCCGTCGAGGCATGCGAGCGGTGGGCCGTGCCGAATGCGTCGTTGATGTAGCAGTCGGCATACGAAGCCAGCTTCTTGACGAACTCCTTCTGCGGACCCTCTTTGAGCGCCTTCTTCGCAGCCTTCTTCTCCTCGTCGGTGGCGTCCTCGGCCAGACCGCGGGGCTTGCCCTCCTCCTCGGCGTAGAAACGCAGGTTTTCGAGCAGCAGCACCTCGCCCGGTTTCAGAGCGGCGGCCAGCTCGGCGGCCTTTTCGCCCATGCAGTCGCCGGCGAAGGTAATCTTCACGCCCAGGCGCTTCTCGATTGCGGGGATGATGTGTTCGAGCGAGAACTTGGCGTCGTTGTTCTTCTTCGGACGTCCCAGATGCGACATCAGAATCACCGAACCGCCCTCGTCGAGCACTTTCTTAATCGTGGGAATGGCGGCACGGATACGGGTGTCGTCGGTCACCTCGAACTTGTCGTTCAGAGGTACGTTGAAGTCTACGCGGATAATCGCGCGCTTGCCTTTGAAATCGTAATTGTCGATTGCGTACATAATTGATACGGATTTGATATTTTCGTTTGTATAGTCTTTCTGTCCTGACGGCCGCAGCCGTTTCATTGCGGCAAAATTACAAAAAATTTTTAAGAACGCGGCATGTTTTGTTATTAAAATAACAACTCACGGCCCTTATTGACCGCACATCTCTTTCAGCGCGGCGATTTCGGCCGCCCAGCGGCTCTCGTCGGGAGTTTCGAGAATCAGCGGCATGTCGTCGAAGCGGGCGTCGCGGGCGATGTAGCGGAAGCACTCCCACCCTATCTGTCCGTCGCCGAGCGGAGCGTGGCGGTCGACGCGGCTGCCCACGCCCTTCATGGCGTCGTTCAGGTGCATGCCGCGCAGGTAGCAGAATCCCACCACCGAGTCGAATTCGGCGAACGTCGCGTCGCACGCCTCGGCCGTGCGCAGGTCGTACCCGGCGGCGAAGGCGTGGCAGGTGTCGAGACACACGCCCACGCGCGACTTGTCCTCCACACGGTCGATTATCGCCGCCAGATGGTAGAAGCTGAACCCGAGGTTCGAGCCCTGCCCGGCAGTGTTCTCGATTACGGCCGTCACGCCGCGCGTGCGGTCGAGGGCTATGTTTATCGACTCGGCGATGCGGGCCAGCGATTCGTCCGCAGGGATTCTGTTCAGATGGCTGCCCGGGTGGAAGTTCAGTCTGTCGAGCCCGAGCGCCTCGCAGCGCGCCATCTCGTCGACGAACGCTTCGCGCGACTTCGCGAGCCCCTCGGCTTCGGGATGTCCGAGGTTTATCAGGTAGCTGTCGTGCGGCAGAATCTGCGACGGAGCGTATCCGTGCCCGGCGCATGCCCGGCGGAACGCGTCGATTTGCGCCGCCGTGAAGGGCGCAGCGCTCCACTGACGCTGGTTTTTGGTGAAGAGGGCGAAAGCCGTGGCGCCTATCGCCGCAGCATTGGCGGGGGCGTTGGCCACGCCGCCCGATGCACTTACGTGCGCTCCGAAATATTTCATCGTCGGTTACTGTTATTACTGTCCGTGCAAATTTACTACATTTTAAAATTTATATTTACCTTTGTCATCGGGAAAATTTACGATTAAATCCATCCGATATGAATAAACTCTACACTACGTTGCTCGCTGCGGCCCTTCTGTCGTCGATTCCGGCCGTCGCGCAGGTGACCATAGACGACACGCAGTCCGAAAGCGGAGCCAGGGAATTCAAGACCGAAGTCAAGGAGCTCGACACCGTGGCTACCGAGTACAGCAACCTCGCCCGCTACCGCGCCGAACGCGCCATGATACGCAAGGAGCGCAACTATCTCGAAATCTCGACCTCGCTTCAAGGCACGCTCACCTCGTTCAACGACCCGTGGGTCAACACCAAGGGCGGCGACAATTCGATAGCGGCCATCGCGCAGGTGCACCTTCTCCACAAATTCAAGAAGGAGGAGTTCGAATTGGAGACCAAATTCGACGCCAAAATCGGCTACAACCGCATGAAAGTCGCATTGGAGGAGGGCGACAAAGGCATATGGTTCAAGAATCAGGACGAACTGTCGGTATCGGTGGCTCCGTCGTACAAGATTTCGAAGAACTGGTCGCTCGGTTCGATAGTCAAGTTCCGCACGCAGTTCGCCAGCGGATACAAGGCCCGCGAACATCAGGAGAAGGAGAACCGCATCTCGTCGTTCATGGCTCCGGGCTACTTCGACATCTCGGTCGGTTTCAACTACACGTGTCCCAAGAAAGGGTTCCCGATAAAAATCAACCTTTCGCCCATCGCCATGAGCGCCACGTTCGTCGAGAGCGACGCCGTGCGCGACTACTTCCGCCGCGACGGCAAAGCCGCGGCATACGGAGTGGACATCGACAGAACGGCGATCTACGAGGGCGGTTCGTCGATTCAGATCGACTTAGACCGCACGTTCGGCAAGAAGGGCGTAGTCCGCTACCGCACGACTCTCTACACCTTCTACGGCTGGATAAGCGACCTGAGCAACATCTCGAAAATCGACGAGTACAAGGCCTACCGCGCCGACTATGCCAAGTGGGAGGCCGCCGGCCGCCCCGAGGGTCTGGAACCCGAGGCGAAACCCTACGCCGAGCATGTCCGCCCGACCGTGCGCTGGGAGCACACCATAAACATCAAGGCCACGAAGTACCTCACTACGGACTTTTATTTCCAGATGTACTACAACAAGGCACAGACTTCGCATATACAGACTCAGACGTTGCTGTCGGTCGGCCTGACGTACACGTTCAAAAACAAGTAGTTTTTAAAATTAGCAATGGATAATTTAGTAATGAGCAATTAATTTACGCCTATGCAACGGCGACCTGAAACGGAAGCGAACGCACGATTCGGTTCAGAATGACAACGCTGCCAACCGCAACAATTACTATTACTAATTAAATTTACAACTGTCATATTGAGCCGAAGGCGAAATATCTTACGGTGCGGATTCTTCACCCGGTTCGGAACAGGCCGATTGCAAATTACTAATTACACATTGCTAATTACTAATTTGATATAATGTATCATAATTCGAAGCATACCGTTTTCCTGCCGCTGATTCTCGCCGTCTGCGTGGCGGCGGGCGTCGTTCTCGGACAGTTTCTGGGACGCAGCAGCGCCGAGTCCCACATGAAGGGCATCATCGGACGTATGGCCTCGGCTTCGGGCAACAAGCTCACCTACACCATGCAGCTCATCGAGCGCGGCTACGTCGACTCCGTGTCGATGGACTCGCTCACGGAGCATATCCTGCCGCTGCTGGTCGGAGAGCTCGACCCACACTCGGTCTACATTCCGGCCTCGGAGATGCAGGAGATGAACGAGCCGCTCGAAGGCGAGTTCGACGGCATCGGCGTGGTATTCAACATGTCGACCGACACGGTCGTGGTGCTCAACGTCATACCCTCCGGGCCGAGCGACCGCGCCGGGGTCCGTGCCGGCGACCGCATAGTGCGCATCGACGACTCGATAGTGGCCGGCCGACGCATTCCTCAGAACGATATCGTCAAGCGTCTGCGCGGCCCGCGCGGCACCGAAGTGCGTCTCTCGCTCGACCGCCGCGGCATAGGCGATGCGGTCGAGGTGACCGTCGTGCGCGACGCCATACCTTTGAAGAGCGTCGACGCAGTGTTCATGATAGACGACAAGACGGGATACGCCCGCCTGTCGAAATTCGCGCGCACCTCCTACGACGAGCTGACGGCAGCCATGTCACGGCTGCGCGCCGAGGGCATGGAGCGCTTCATCCTCGACCTGCGGGGCAACACGGGCGGCTTCCTCGACCAGGCCATCCTCATCGCCAACGAGTTTCTGCCCGAGGGGCGCCTGATAGTCTACACCGAAGACCGCGCACGCAACCGCATGAGCGAGTACAGCGACGGCACAGGCGCCTCGACCGACATCGCGCTGGCGGTTCTCGTCGACGAAGAGAGCGCCTCGTCGAGCGAGATTCTCGCCGGAGCGTTGCAGGACAACGACCGCGGCATCATCGTCGGCCGCCGCACCTTCGGCAAGGGGCTCGTGCAGAACCAGATACCCTACCCCGACGGTTCGGCTCTGCGACTCACCGTGGCACGCTACTACACGCCCTCGGGCCGCTCGATTCAGAAGCCCTACACCAACGGCGACGACGCATCGTACCAGCTCGACATCTGGAACCGCTACGAGCACAGCGAGTTCTTCTCGGCCGACAGCATCCGCTTCGACGACTCGCTGCGCTACACCACCGCCGGCGGCCGCACGGTCTACGGCGGCGGAGGCATCATGCCCGACGAATTCGTGCCGCTCGACACCACGCGCATGTCGCGCTACTTCATCGAGGTGTCGGGCCGCAACATCATCTACCGCTACACCATGGAGTACGCCGACCGCCATCGCGAAGCCCTGAACTCCGTGCGCACCGTGGACGACCTTCGCGCTCTGCTCGACGCCGACCGCACGCTGTTCGACGACTTCGTGGCCTACGCAGCACGTCAGGGCGTGCGCCCCGTGCGCCGCGAAATCGAACTCTCGCGCGACATCATCACGGCGCAGCTCCGCGCCTACATCGGCCGCAACACGCAGCTCGAAGATACGGGATTCTACGCTTCGATATACCCGATCGACGACGTTGCGATGCGCGCAATTGAAATTTTACGAACTCAAACCGACAACAGCGATGATTAAGAGAATCACGGGACTGCTCGCCGCCGCAGCGGTCATAGGCATAATAATCTGGACGGCGCTCGGCCGCGGCGGATATACGTCGGCCCTATTCTCCGCCTCGACCGATACGGAGGGCGCTCCCCGGCAGGCGGTATCCGTCGATACGCCTTCTGCGGCCGATTCGCTCGCCGCGGCAGCCGCCGGCCCGGCGGAGGATGCCGACTCGCTCGCACTCTGATTACGATTCGTAAGAATCCCGAAATAAAAATAGGCGCCGAGAGGTCGTTTCGACGAAAAAATACATATATTTGTAACGGATTGCAACTTTCCGCGTCCGCATCGGCCGCCTACGGCACCGCACCCGGTGCCGCCATCCGGCGCAAGAGACAGAGACGGAGTGTAACGATAAAACCATAAACAATATGTACGGTAAATTCAAGGAGTTTTTGCAGGGCGAGCTCGCCTCCATACGCGAGGCGGGTCTCTACAAGTCCGAGCGCGTGATATGTTCGCCGCAGCGCGCCGAAATCGAAGTTGCGGGGCGCAAGGTGCTCAATTTCTGCGCCAACAACTATCTCGGGCTGTCGGATAATCCTCGACTCGTCGAGGCGGCCAAGCGCGCCATGGACGCCCGCGGCTACGGCATGTCGTCCGTCCGCTTCATCTGCGGCTGCCAGGATATCCACAAGGAGCTCGAATCGGCCGTGGCCGACTACTTCGGCACCGAGGACACGATTCTCTACGCCGCCTGCTTCGATGCCAACGGCGGAGTCTTCGAGCCGCTCTTCACCGAGCAGGACGCCATCATCTCCGACTCCCTGAACCATGCGTCGATAATCGACGGCGTGCGTCTCTGCAAGGCCGTGCGCTACCGCTACGCCAACGCCGACATGGACGCGCTGGAAGATTGTCTCAAACGCGCTCAGGCGCAGCGTTTCCGCATCATCTGCACCGACGGCGTCTTCTCGATGGACGGCAACGCCGCCCCGCTGGACGCCATCTGCGCACTGGCCGAGAAGTACGACGCTCTGGTCATGGTCGACGAGTGCCACTCGGCGGGAGTGCTGGGCCGCACGGGCCGCGGCATCACCGAGCTCTACGACCTGCGCGGCAAGGTCGACATCATCACCGGCACGCTCGGCAAGGCCTTCGGCGGCGCCGTCGGCGGTTTCACTACGGGCCGCAAGGAGATTATCGACATGCTGCGCCAGCGTTCGCGCCCATATCTCTTCTCCAACTCGCTGCCCCCCGCCGTGGTCGGCGCCGGCATCGAGATGTTCCGCATGCTCGAAGAGAGCACCGAGCTGCACGACCGTCTTGTCGCCAACGTCGAGCACTTCCGCACCGGCATGATGGCGGCCGGCTTCGACATCAAGCCCACGCAGTCGGCAATCTGCGCCGTGATGCTCTACGACGCCAAGCTGTCGCAGGAGTTCGCCGCCAGGTTGCAGGACGAGGGCGTCTTCGTCACGGGCTTCTACTACCCCGTCGTACCGAAGGGTCAGGCCCGCATACGCGTTCAGGTATCGGCCGGCCACACCACCGAGCAGCTCGACCGCTGCATCGCGGCATTCGTCAAGGTAGGTCGTGAAATGAAAGTAATAGAGTAACCCGCATGCAGAAGAGACAGCCCAAAACCGAAACGACTCAGACATATCTCCCGGCGAAGACCAAGAAAGCGCCGGTCGACGCCATCGACCTTAAAATATTGCGTTTTCTGGTCGGCAACGCACGCATGCCCTACCTCGAAATCGCCCGCGAATGCGGCATTTCGGGCGCGGCCATCCACCAGCGCATCCGCAAGTTGGAGGAGTGGAAGGTCATTCTCGGCAGCTGCATGGTCGTCGACCCCAAGAAGCTGGGCTTCGACGTGTGCGCCTACATCAACATCAGCGTACAGGACCCCATGCTGTTGAACCAGACCATGGAGAAGCTGCGCCAGATTCCCGAAATCGTCGAGTGCCACTTCATCACGGGCACGTACATGATTCTGGTCAAGATGTACTGTCTGGACAACGAACACATGATGCACACCATCTTCGACGACATCCTGCGCATACAGGGCATCACCTCGACGCAGACCTACATCTCGCTCAACGAGGCGTTCTCGCGTCAGGTCAACCTCGACAGACTCAAACCGTAATGAGCACCATACGTCTTACCAAGGAGTTCTCCTTCGAGTCGGCCCACGCCTTGGAGGGCTACGACGGAGCGTGCCGCGAAATCCACGGCCACTCCTACCGTCTGTTCGTCACCGTCAAGGGCACGCCGTCCTCCGACGCCGCGTCGCCCAAGTACGGCATGGTCATGGACTTCGGCGACCTGAAACGCATCGTCGGCGAGGAGGTAGTCTCGCGGCTCGACCACTCGTTCGTTCTGCGCCGCTCGGAGGCCAACGACCGTCTGGCCGATGCGCTCGGCACCCGGTTCGAACGCATCGTGCGGGTCGACTACCAGCCTACGTGCGAGAACATGCTCGCCGACTTCGCCGCCCGCATCTCGCGGCGTCTTCCCGCAGGCGTCGCGCTGCACTCGCTGCGTCTGCACGAAACCGCCACGTCGTTCGCCGAATGGCACGCCGAGGATAATTCATAATTCAAAATTCAAAATTAAGAATTACGGAGGGGAGTGGTGTGGCCTGCCGAGGATAATTCGAATTCAGGAATCACCGGGAGCGGGCCGACGATAATTCATAACAGAACCGCGGGGATAAGAGCGGCCTGCGCCGTCCTCACCGCCTTCGAATCGTTCCTATGAAAAAGATTTTCCTAATCGACGCCTACGCGTTGGTCTTCAAATACTACTACGCCTTTCTGGGCCGCCCGATGCGCAACGGCGCGGGCATGAACACCTCGTGCATCTGGGGTGTCACGAAGTTCGTGCGCGACATTCTCAAACGCGAGAAACCCGACCTGCTGGGCGTGGCGTTCGACCCCAAGGGAGGTTCGTTCCGCTCGCAGATATTCCCCGACTACAAGGCCAACCGCCCCGCTACGCCCGAGGATATCATAGCCTCGGTGCCCTACATCAAGCGCATTCTGGAAGCGATGTGCATTCCGATTCTCGAAGTCGAGGGCTACGAGGCCGACGACGTCATCGGCACGCTGTCGCACAAGGCTCTGGCCGAGGGTTACGACGTCTACATGGTCACCCCCGACAAGGACTACGGGCAGCTCGTGCGCGACCACTGCCGCATCTACAAGCAGAAGGGCGACGCCATCGAGATTGTCGGCCGCGAGGAGATTCGCGAACGCTACGGCATCGACGACCCCACGCTCGTTCGCGACATTCTGGCTCTGTGGGGCGACTCATCGGACAACATCCCCGGTGTGCCGGGCATCGGCGAGAAGGGGGCGTGCAAGCTGGTGCAGGAGTGGGGCACGGCCGAGAACATACTCGCCAACGCCGCCTCGATTAAGGGCCGCACGGGCGAGAAGATAGCCGGCTGGGGCGACAAGCTGCTGCTCTCGAAGCGTCTGGCGACCATCTGCCTCGACGTGCCGGTCGAGTTCCGCCCCGACGAACTTACGGTCTGCGCACCCAACATCGACGCCCTGCGTGCGCTCTACGCCGAGCTCAACTTCACGGCCTTCGCCGCCGACATCACCAACGCCGCACCGCCCGAGCAGCTCCCCGAAGCACCGCAGCAGGCGCCGCAGACGCAGCTGGCCGACATGGCCCGCGCCAAGTCGCTGGCAGCCAAGCGAGCCGCGCTGGCCGGTCAGGGCGATCTGTTCGGCGCACCGATGGCCATCCCCACGGAACCTGCGGCGGCCGCGGCCGTCGAGACTCCGGCCGAACCCGTCCCCGACATTGCCACGGCCCAGAGCGTTGCGCACACCTACCGTTCCGTCACGACCGCCGCCGAGCTGCGCGAGGTAGTGGCCGAGGTTTCGCGTCACGACGAGTTCTGCTTCGACACCGAGACTACGGGATTCGACATCTTCAACGACCGCATCGTGGGTATGTCGCTCGCCGTGCGTCCTCACGAGGCGTGGTACGCAGCCTTCACCTACGAGAACACGGCCGAATTCGCCGACATCGTCCGCCCTCTGTTCGAGAACGAGCGCATAGCCAAAATCGGCCAGAACATGAAGTTCGACATCATGGTTCTGCGCCGCATCGGCATCGAGGTGCGCGGCCCGAAGTACGACACGATGATTCTCCACTATCTTCTCGACCCCGAATCGCGCCACAACATGAACGCGCTCGCCGAACGCTATCTCAACTACCGCCCCATCGAAATCGAGACCCTCATCGGGCGCGGCGCGCGGCAGCTGACTATGGACGTCGTGGCATTGGAGCGCGTGACGGAGTACGCCGCCGAGGATGCCGACATCACCCTGCAACTCAAACACGCGCTCTATCCCGAGGTCGAACGGCTCGGCCTTCACGACCTCTACTTCCGCATCGAGGAGCCCATGATAGATGTTCTGGCCGACATCGAGATGGCCGGTGTGCGCATCGACAGCGACGCACTGGCCGAATACGCCGTGGAGCTCAACCGCCGCATGGCCGCACTCGAAGCCGAGATACGGGAGATTGCCGGCGAGCCGGCGCTCAACATCAACTCCACGCGGCAGCTGGGCGAGGTGCTCTTCGCGAAGATGCGCATCGCCGAGAAGCCCAAGATGACCAAGACCAAGCAGTTCTGCACCGACGAGGAGTATCTGCAATCGTTCGCCCACAAGCACCGCATCGTCGACCTCGTGCTGGAATACCGCGGCGTGAAGAAGCTCCTTTCGACCTACGTCGAGGCACTGCCGCAGCTCGTGAACCGCTCTACGGGGCGCATCCACACGTCGTTCAACCAGGCCGTCACGGCCACCGGGCGTCTCTCGTCGACGAATCCCAATCTGCAAAACATTCCCGTTCGCGACGAGCTGGGACGCCGCATCCGCCGGGCCTTCATCCCCTCGGACGAGGAACATCTGCTGCTGTCGGTCGACTATTCGCAGGTCGAGCTGCGCCTGATGGCCCACCTGAGCGGCGACGAGAACCTCATCGCGGCCTTCGCGGGCGGCGAGGACGTACACGCCTCGACGGCCTCGCTGCTCTTCGGCAAACCACTCTCGGAGGTCACCGCCGACGAACGGCGCAAGGCCAAGACGGCCAATTTCGGCATCATCTACGGCATCTCGCCCTTCGGGCTGAGCCAGCGGCTCGACATTCCGCGTGCCGAGGCCAAGCAGATAATCGAAGGCTACTTCGCATCGTATCCCGGAGTCAAGGTCTACATGGACGAGGTCATCGCCAAGGCCAAGTCGGACGGCTACGTGACGACGATATTCGGCCGCCGCCGCTACCTGAACGACATCGCGTCGCACAACGCCGTAGCGCGCGGTCTTGCCGAGCGCAACGCCATCAACGCACCGATTCAGGGCAGCGCCGCCGACATCATGAAGATAGCCATGATAGGCGTCGCGCGCCGTTTCCGCGCCGAGGGCATCACCTCGAAGGTCATCCTGCAAGTGCACGACGAACTGGTCGTCGACATGCTCCGCTCGGAGCAGGAGCGCGTGGTGCGCATCGTCACCGAGGAGATGGAGGCCGCCGCCGACCTGCGCGTGCGTCTTGTCGCCGACGCCGGCATCGGCACCAACTGGCTGGAAGCGCACTGATAAAATTCAGAATTCAAAATTCAAAATTAGCCTGCGGGCTACGGAATATTACGGCAAATACGGGGTCATAACACAAACTGTTATGGCCCCGATGTTTCTACATGATATGTCAGACTTCCGCGCATTGTCCAGCCGGCCGAAAGCAAGCAGCCGACAATCGCGAAAATGTGCCTAACGTCCTCCAAGCCACTCGCCGCTCCTTTGCCGTACCGGTCGTCATGAACAGATGAATGAATCAAGGGCAGAGACTGTCAACCGTCTCTGCCCTTGCAAGGATTAGCTGCCGACTGTGTCGGCCTAATTTTGAATTCTGAATTCTGAATTTTGAATTTATCACAGCCACTCCATCCGCGTCGTGTCGTCATGCTCTGGCAGCGGCTTCGGCTCCATGGCCGGATAGCCTATCGCCACGGCGCACAGCACCGAGCACTCCTCGGGAATGGGCAGAAAGCCGCGCAGATACTCCTCGGCGGTGCCGGCCGACGGGTCGTCCTTCACGCGCGGACGTCCGTTGACATGCACCCAGCACGAGGCCATCCGCTCGTCGACGGCGGCTAGGTGGAGCACCGTGGCCGTTATGGCCGCATTGTCGAGCCAGAGGTCGGTCACCGTGCGGTCGCCCATGACGAGCACCACGAGCGGCGCGCCGGCCATGAATGCCGAGCCGTAGTCGCGCATGGCGGCCATACGGGCTATCGTCTCGCGGTCGTCGACAGCCAGAAGACGCGTCGAGCGGCTGTTGCGCGACGACGGCGCGGAGAGAGCCGTCAGCATGAGCTGTTCGGCCGTATGGCGCGGTATGGCGCGCTCTTCGAATTTGCGGACGCTGCGTCGCGTCTCGATGAGTCGTTTGAATTCCATGTCTGTTCGAAATTTTATGTAAAGATAATCATTTATTCCGTATATCGCCGTCTTCCGCAACTACCGTGCTCGTCTTTCTCCGCCGCCTGCATCGCCCCGACGGCCGGGTTACGCTCCGAACGGCATGAACGAATCATGAATCCGATCGACTGTTCCCCTGGTACCGTTCTCGATTTCACCCGGCAGAATATTCGCACGATTTTAGAGAAAAGACCGATTAATTTTGCATTTCGAACCCTGAATTTTGAATTTCTTGCTAACTTTACGAAAAATTTGACGCATGGCAGACAACACGCATATTACCGCCGCCCTGATTTACGACTTCGACGGAACGCTCGCACCGGGCAACATGCAGGAGTACGACTTCATCCCGGCAATCGGCAAGAGCAACAAGGAGTTCTGGCACGACGCCAACTCGCTTGCCGAGCAGCAGGACGCCGACATGGTGCTCACCTACATGGCCAAGATGATTCAGGAGGCCAAGTCCAAGGGACTGTCGCTCAAACGCGAGGCCTTCCAGGAGTCGGGACGCCGCGTGCGGCTCTACGACGGTGTGCGCGAGTGGTTCGGCCGCATCAACGCCTACGGTGCCGAGCGCGGAATCTCCATCGTTCACTACATCAACTCGTCGGGTCTGAAAGAGATTATCGAGGGCACGCCCATCGCAGGCGAGTTCCGCAACATCTACGCCTGCTCGTTCCTCTACGATGTCGACGGAGTGGCCTACTGGCCCGCCGTTGCGGTCAACTACACCAACAAGACGCAGTTCATCTTCAAGATAAACAAGGGCGTAGACTCGGTGTTCGACACCAAGGAGGTCAACCGCTACATGGAGGAGAAGAACCGCCCGGTTCCGTTCCGCCGCATGATTTACGTGGGCGACGGAACCACCGACATCCCCTGCATGCGTCTGGTGAAGAACTTCGGCGGCCACTCCATCGCGGTCTACAACCCCGACGACAAGTCGGCGCGCCGCGAGATGAACACCCTGATTCACGACAACCGCGTGAGCCACGTCTGCCCGGCCGACTACACCGAGGGTTCGGAGATGGACACGCTGGTAAAGACCATAATCGACAAAATCGCGGCCGACCACCGGCTCGCACTATTGGAGACACCCAAAGCATGAGAACGATAGTATTCGCAACGGGCAACGCCCACAAACTGGCCGAGGTACAGGCAGTACTCGGCGACGGATTCCGGCTCGTGACTGCCGCCGAGGCCGGCATCACCGAGGATATACCCGAAACCTGCGCGACACTCGAAGGCAACGCCTCGCAGAAGTCGCACTACCTCTACGACCGCACGGGCATGGACTGCTTCGCCGACGACACGGGGTTGGAGGTCGACGCTCTGGGCGGCGCTCCGGGCGTGCACTCTGCGCGCTACGCCACCGACGGCCACGACTTCGCGGCCAACAACCGCCTGCTGCTGCGCAACATGGAGGGCGTGGGCAACCGCCGGGCACGCTTCCGCACCGTAATCTCGCTCATCCTCGGCGGCGAGGAGCACCTCTTCGAGGGCACTGTCGAGGGCCATATCGCCACGTTCGAGGCCGGCTGCGGGGGTTTCGGCTACGACCCTCTGTTCATTCCCGAGGGCTACGACGTCTCGTTCGCCGAGATGTCGGCCGACGCCAAAAACGCCGTATCGCACCGCGGGCGCGCTGTTCGCAAGCTCGCCGAATTCCTTAAAGAGAGATAGCATGGAGAAGAAATACCAGCGCACGGACATCTACGATCCGGCGACAATCGAGGCCCTTGCAGGCCACTACACCGAAATCCTTCGTCTTCTGGGCGAAGACCCCGACCGCGAGGGACTCGTCAAGACCCCCGAGCGCGTGGCCAAGGCCATGTCGTTCCTCACCAAGGGCTACACCGAAGACCCCCACGAGATTATCCGCTCGGCCATATTTCGCGAGGAGTACAAGCAGATGGTTCTGGTGAAGGACATCGAGCTCTATTCGCTCTGCGAGCACCACATGCTGCCCTTCTACGGCAAGGCCCACGTGGCCTACATCCCCAACGGCTACATCACGGGACTGTCGAAGATAGCGCGCGTAGTGGAGTGCTTCGCCCGCCGTCTGCAAGTTCAGGAGCGCCTGACGGTCGACATCCGCGACTGCATACAGGAGGCGCTGAACCCTATGGGCGTTGCCGTCGTCATCGAGGCGAGCCACATGTGCATGCAGATGCGCGGCATCGAGAAACAGGGCTCCGCCACCACCACCTCGGCCTTCACGGGCATCTTCCTCTCCGACCACCGCACCCGCGAGGAGTTCATGACCCTTATCTCCAACAAATACAGATAGACGAACCGGTCGGCGGGCAGACGCGTTCAGTCCGCCGACCGGTTTGATTGGCAATTACCAATGAGCAATTATTAATGAGTAATTAGTAATTGCTTTTTTGTTGTAGCCGCGGGCTTGCGCATCATTGCATTTTCTCGCAGCGCAAAGCCTGCGTGCGCGCAGCTGCGCAATTAGTAATTATCAATGAGGAATTAGCAATTGCTTTTTGTTGTAACCGCTCGTCGCCAGCGTCATTCCAATCATCGCGACCCCTCCTGCAAAAATATTCGTGTATATTTCATACACAACCCCACGCCGATAAAATCCATATTTTCAAACTGTTGACTTTCGACCGACCGCCGCAGTGCGCCCTTTCTCATCCTCCGGGTCTTGACAAGGCCCCTCCGCCGTATTATCTTTGCTCTGTCCCGCCGAGTGACGGTTACCGCAGAGCGCTCATTTCTTTACAGGAACGGTAACGGTCGTGCAC
>CAMWIG010000005.1 GCA_947174295.1 uncultured Alistipes sp.
CGAGACAGTCACCAACCACCTCGGTGCAGATTCGCTCGATACCGTAGAGCTCATCATGGAGTTCGAGAAGGCATTCGATATCACGATTCCCGACGAGGATGCTGAGAAGATTGCTACCGTAGGCGATGCAGTCGCTTACATCGAGGAGCACAAGAAATAATTTCAAGTAATTTTAAACCGCAAGGCAGAACCTAACAATATAGATATGGCAGAAAGAAGAGTAGTCGTAACGGGTATAGGAACCATCAACCCGCTCGGACACAACATAGAGGAGTATTTCACAAATCTTGAAAACGGCGTCAGCGGCGCCGCACCCATTACTCACTTCGACGCTGAAAAATATAAGACGAAGTTCGCCTGCGAAATCAAAAATTACGATTGGACCCAGTATTTCGACCGTAAGGAGGTACGCAAGTACGACCTCTTCACGCAGTATGCACTCATCGCCGCTACGCAGGCCGTAGAGGACGCGGGCATCGACTCCGAGTCCGTAGACAAGGAGCAGGTCGGAGTAATTTGGAGTTCCGGCATCGGAGGACTCAAATCGTTCTTCGACGAATGTCTGGGCTACGCCGCGGGGGACGGAACTCCGCGGTTCAGCCCATTCTTCATCCCTCGGATGATTGCCGACATCGCAGCCGGCTACATCTCCATCAAGTACGGCTTCATGGGCCCCAACTACTGCACCGTGTCGGCATGCGCATCGTCGAACCACGGCCTTATCGACGCCTTCAACCAGATTCGCTGGGGCAAGGCCGACGTGATGGTCGCCGGAGGTTCCGAAGCTGCGGTCAACGAACCCGCCGTCGGCGGTTTCAACTCGATGCAGGCGCTGTCGACCCGCAATGACGACCCCGAGCACGCATCGCGTCCCTTCGACGTCGACCGCGACGGATTCATCATCGGCGAGGGTGCCGGCGCAATCGTGCTCGAAGAGTACGAGCACGCAAAGGCCCGCGGCGCAAAAATCTACTGCGAGATGATCGGAGGCGGATGTTCGGCCGACGCACACCACTTCACCGCACCCCACCCCGAAGGTCTGGGCGCAATGAAGGCGATGCGCGACGCATTGAAGGACGCAGGCATCAAGGCCGAGGATGTGGACTACGTGAACGTTCACGGTACGTCGACCCCTCTGGGCGACATAGCCGAGCTGAAAGCAGTCAGCGGCGTATTCGGCGAGCATGTCTACGACATCAACATATCGTCGACGAAGTCGATGACCGGCCACCTGCTGGGTGCCGCCGGAGCCGTCGAGGCGCTGGCCTGCATCATGGCACTCACCAAGGGCGTCGTTCCGCCGACAATCAACGTCGAGAACCTCGACCCCGCAATCGACTCGAAGCTCAACCTCACGCTCGGCACGGCGCAGAAGCGCGACGTGAAGTGCGCACTGAGCAACACGTTCGGATTCGGAGGTCACAACTCGACCGTAATTTTCCGTAAACTCTAATACACCTCTGTCCTGCCGTGCTGGATTTTCTGTTGCGTCCGCTGCACCGCCGTTTCGGCAAGGACAAGGCGTATTACCAAATGATCGACGATATGTTCGGGTTCGTCCCGAACAATATCGAACTCTACAAGCTGGCTTTGATTCATAAGTCAGCTTCTTTGGTTTTGGAGGACGGCAACCAGATAAACAACGAACGTCTGGAATTCCTGGGCGACGCGGTCATCGAAGCCGTCACGTCGGACTACCTGTTCATCGAGTTTCCCGACCGGCAGGAGGGATTCATGACGCAGCTGCGTTCGAAAATCGTGTCGCGGCAGTCGCTCAACGAAATAGCCCGACGAATAGGTCTCGATACGCACATCATCTCGCACTCGAACGGAAACATCACCCAGAAACATATCTACGGCGATGCTTTCGAGGCGATGATGGGCGCGATATATCTCGACCAGGGCTACGAGTTCGTGAACCGTCTGCTAATCAACAACGTCTACTATCGGTATCTCGACCTGGAAGATCTATCGAAAGAGGAGACCGACTTCAAGAGCCGCCTCATCGAGTGGTGCCAGAAGCATCGCTACACAATCGAGTTCCGCACGAGCGGCGACCGCACGCATCACGACTCCCACGCGAGGTTCCGCTCGGTCGTGCTCATCGACGGCATAGAGGTGGGACACGGAGTCGGCGAATCGAAGAAGGAGGCCGAGCAGCAGGCCGCGCACTCGGTATCGGCCGCGCCGATATCCGACCAGACGTGCGCCGACATTCTCGACAAGTACGACCGCCTGCGAGCCAATGAAACAGCTGCTCGATAAACTGCGCGCCCGCGGTATCGCGGCGCTCTCGGACGAGGAGCTCGTCGCACTGATTCTCGGCGACGGCACGCCGGCAGCCTCGGCCGCAGAGATAGCGCCACGCATACTCGACGCTGCTGGCGGCACGGGAAATCTCGCACGCATGGAATTTTCGCGCCTTCGCATGCTCGAAGGCATAGGCGGCGCACGTGCCGCACGAATCGTCGCCGCCGCAGAGCTGGGCCGCCGCGCCGCCGCGGCAGACACGGCGCAGCAGCAGAGCATCGCCACCGACTCCGACGTAGTGCGGCTGTTCCGTCCGCAGCTGGAATCGCTCGACCACGAGGAGTGCTGGGTGCTCTACCTATCGGCCGCGAACCGAATCATCGAGCGCACGCGCATGAGCCAGGGGGGCGTGCAGGCTACGGTCGTAGACCACCGGCTGATAATCAAGCGCGCATTGGAGCTCCTCGCCACGCAGATAATCCTCGTCCACAACCACCCGTCGGGCGCCGCCGAGCCGAGCGAGCAGGATCGCACGCTCACGCGCCGCACGGCCGAGGCTGCGGCGCTGTTCGACATACGGCTGCTGGATCATGTCATCATAGCCCGCACCGAGGATTTCAGCTTCCGCCGCGCAGGCATCATCCGTTAATATCGGAAAGGGAACACCCGTTCGAAGTTCGCACGTGTAAACACGTATCGCGACAGAAAGCTCACGATGAAACCCGTCACGCACGCCGCGATGACCGTGCCCTCGCGCACACCCTCTATCTTGCGGGACAATGCGAGCGATGCCGCCACCGCCAGCAGGACGAGCACCACGTCGAAGAGCACTTTCGTGCGTCCGAAGTCGCGATTGTAACGCCGGGCGGCATAGACGACGAAGCCCTCGGCGCTCATCTTCACCACCTGAGGTTTGATTTCGAGAACGATGCCCACGGCCTGCACCGTGCATCCGAGCGCCAGCACCGCCAGCGACGCCGCATAGCCGGTCGGACGCACGCTCTCGGTAAGAGCCATGTTAGCGTCGATGAATATGCCGAGCAGCAGCGAAAAGGGCAGCTGCAACAGCACCTCGACCGTATCGCGGCGAGTGCGGATACCGCGCAGAAGCCAGAATTCGAAGGCTATGAGCGCGACATTGAACAGAAAGGTCGTCGTACCGAACGTCAACGGAAAATTGAGGCTCAGCACATAGTTGAAGCTCGAAATGGGGGTCGTACCCAGCGACGAGCGCAAAATCAGCACCATACCCATCGAAAGGATATAGATGCCGACGGTAAAGACGAGATACCGGGCGAGTATGTTTTTCATTGCTTATGTTTGTTTGGAATCGCACAAAATTACCGAATTCATAAGAATTATGCAAATATCGGCCAACACGCCGGGCAACTGAGTAAAACGCAACGGTCGGACGTATAGTAATGAAAAGAAGATTAAACAGACATGACAAATATGAAACTCTTTCTTCTCATCGCTGCCGCTGCGACACTCTGCGCATACCCGGCATCGGCCCAAACAGTCAAAGTCGTCTCGCCCGACGGACGGCAGGCGCTGACTCTCTCCGTCACGACCGACAACGGCGCCACGCGCATCGGCTACACCGTCACGCGCGACGGACGCGAGGTCGTGCGCCCCTCGGCCATGGACCTCACCATAGACAACCATGTGTGGGAGCACGCTCTGGCCCGCGACCACTCGAACGGCGGACGCTGGTTCGACAATCTCGAATTTACGGGCGCCGAGCAGACCTCGCGCGACACCGTGTGGCACAACCGCTTCGGCGAACGCTCCGAGGTGCGCGACGCCTACCGCGGCGCCGTGGTGCACTTCGCCAAGCGCGACAGCTCGAAATACCGTCTCGACATCGAGCTGCGCGCCTACGACGAGGGCGTGGCGTTCCGCTACATCCTGCCGATGCACCCCGACGCCGTCTACCACCGCGTGAAGGCCGACAACACGGAGTTCGCGATGCCCGAAGGCACTCAGGCGTGGTATGCCGCATGGGCGCAGGCGCCCTACGAACTGCGCGAGCTGCGGGATTGGGACGACGAGTGCGAACGGCCCCTGACGCTGCGCATCGCCGACGACCTCTACGCCGCCATAGGCGAGGCCGCGCAGATCGATTTCCCGCGCGGCAAGCTCCGTCTCTCCGACTCGAAGCCCTGCACGCTCGTCGAGTCGCTCAACGACGACGGAACAGACCTCGTCACGCCCTATGCCATGCCGTGGCGCGTGGTCATGGCCGCCGACCGGCTGGGTGCGCTGCTCGAAAACAACGACATATACCTCAACCTCAACGAAGCGTCGCGCATCGCCGACGACGAGTGGATTCGCCCGGGCAAAATCATGCGCGAAACGCGTCTGACGACCGAAAACTCGCTGGCCGTCATCGACTTCTGCGCCGCTCACAACATGCAGTACCTGCTCTACGACTGGAAGTGGTACGGCCCGTCGTTCGACTTCGCGAGCGACGCCGCGCAGGTCGTGGCGCCAATCGACATGAAGCGCGTCGTCGAGTACGGCCGCGAGAAGGGCGTCGGCGTGTGGGTCTACGTCAACCAGCACGCGCTGCAAAAGCAGGCCGAGGAGATTTTCCCCGTCTATAAAGAGTGGGGGCTCGCCGGCGTGAAGTTCGGATTCGTACAGTTCTGCAACCAGCACTGGGCCGACTGGGTGCACCGTCTGGTGCGTCTGGCGGCCGACAACGAGCTGATGGTCAACATCCACGACGAATACCGCCCCACGGGCTACTCGCGCACCTACCCCAACCTCCTGACGCAGGAGGGAATACGCGGCAACGAGGAGTTCCCCTCGGCCTCGCACAACACCGTACTGCCCTTCACCCGCATGCTGTGCGGCGCTGGCGACTACACGGTCTGCTACTTCGACCCGCGGATAAAGAACACCCACGCCCACCAGTTGGCATTCCCCGTCATCTTCTTCTCGCCGCTGCAAACGCTCTACTGGTACGACACGCCGGAGCGCACGGTCGAGGTCGAGGAGTTGGAGTTCTTCGACAACGTACCCACCGTGTGGGATGATACGCGCGTGGTGGACGACTCCATCGGCGAGCATGTCACCATCGCCCGACGCTCGGGCGAGGAGTGGTTCGTCGGAACGATTGCCGCCGACGAGGCTTGCAGCGTCGCGGTTCCCACGACGTTCCTCGACCAGGGGCGCGACTACCTGATGCGGGTCTACACCGACGACGAGACGGTCGACTCCCCGACCCGGGTGCGCACCTCGCGCTACATCGTCCGCGGCGGCACGGAACTTAGGTTCGACCTCGCGGCTCGCGGCGGCGCGGCCATGCACTTCACGCCGGCCGGAGAGCAGGAGCTGAAAAATTTCCGCAGAATCCGAAAAAACCGTATATTGTAAGGCCATGAAACGAACGATGATAATAGCAGCGCTCCTGCTCGCCGCTCTCACGGCCCGGGCGCAGAAGATAGAGACCTATCCCGTGCCGCGCGGAATATACTACGCGCAGCATAACGACGACTACACCGTCCGCGTGCGCGTGCCCGGCGGCGAGTGGCAGGATTTGTACGAGTACAAGGTTCTGGTCGACATGGACCGCGTGAGCGAAGCCTCGATGGTGCAGTTCGACTGCGAGGGGCGCATCGAAGTGGCCGTGCGCAAGAACAACGGCACGTTCCGCGAGGTCGCGGTGCGGCCGCTCTCGCTCGGCATCCGCCCGCGCACCGAGGGCGACATGGTATTCTTCACGATCGACGGCCCGTGCAAGGCCTCGGTCGAGTTCGACGGCGACCGCCGCCACAACCTCCATCTGTTCGCCAACGCATTGCAGAGCGACATCCCCGACCGCACGGCCGAGGGCGTCATGTGGTTCGACGAGGGAATCCACGAGCCCGAGGGCGGCGCCAAGGATGGCGAGTGGCTCATACCGTCGAACACGACAGTCTATCTCGCCCCAGGCGCGGTGCTGAAAGGCAAAATCTCGTGCCGCAACGTAGAGAACGTGCGCATCACGGGCCGCGGATTCGTGTTCCAGCCGCAGCGCGGAATCGAAATCGCCTACTCGAAAAACGTGACCGTCGACGGTCTGACGTTCGTCAACCCCACGCACTACACCGTCTTCGGCGGACAGTCCAAGGGCATCGTCGTGCGCAACATCAAGTCGTTCAGCTGCCGCGGGTGGAGCGACGGAATCGACATGATGTGCTGCTCCGACGTTCTGGTCGAGGATGTCTTCATGCGCAACTCCGACGACTGCGTGGCCATCTACGGCCACCGCTGGGACTACTACGGCGACGTGCGCAACGTCGAGGTGCGCAACTCCACGCTCTGGGCCGACATCGCCCACCCCACGAACATCGGCATACACGGCTACACCAAGGAGGGCGACGAGGGAGGCAACATATTGGAGAACATAACGTTCCGCAACATCGACATTCTGGAACACGACGAGGACGACCTCGACTATCAGGGCTGCATGGCCATCTGCGCCGGCGACTGCAACCTCATCCGCAACGTCCTCTACGAGGATATCCGCATCGAGCGCATCGAGGAGGGGCAGCTCTTCCACTTCGAGGTGGTCTACAACGACAAGTACAACACCGCGCCGGGCCGCGGAATCGAGAACGTCACCCTGCGCAACATCACCGCCTCGGCGCAAGGCATACGCCGCCCGACAATCCGCGGCTACGACCAGCAGCGCAGAGTGCGCGGCATAAGATTCGAGAACGTGCGCGTGAACGGACGCCGCATGCGCTCGTTGAAGGACCTCGGCGCCGCAGTCGGCGACCACGCGGAGGATATAACAGTAAAATAAAAACGACTCTTACAGATATGAAACGCATCATTCTCTTCGCCGCGGCGCTGCTCGTCACCGCAGCCGCGGCATCGGCCAAAAGCGCGCGCCTGCCGCTGCTCTACACGCAGGAGCGTATCGACGCCGCACGCCAGCGCATGGCCGACGACCCCGAGATGGCCGCCGCATGGGACGACATACGCCGCACGGCCGACGAGCTTCTCGAAAAGAAGAACCTCATGAAGCTCGAATACCTCGCTCTGGCCTACCGCATGACGGGCGACGCACGCTACGCCGACCGCGCACGCGAAATCATGCTCGACGCCGCCGGCGCCGCATCATGGGGCAATGCCGAGATGATGGCCCGCACCCCGGCATGGCGCTCCGAGCTGCAAACGGCCCACCGCTCGTTTCAGGTGGCCGTGGCCTACGACGCCGTCTACGACCGCCTGTCGGCCGCCGACCGCCGCACGATAGCGCAGGGCATGATGCGTCTGGCCGTCGAGCCTCTGCTGGGCGACTGGCTCAACGAACCCACGCGCATACACTCGCTCAACTCCATGGGCCACAACTGGTGGACGTCGTGCGTCTGCATGGGCGGCCTGCTGGCGATGAGCCTTCGCGAGGAGCTGCCCGAGACCGCGGCATGGGTCGAGGCACTCGACCAGGCGCTGCCCGAGTGGTTCGACTTCGCCGGCGACGTGTTGCAGCACAAGCCCAAGACCTTCGACGACGCGGGCGGCATGTACGAGAGTCTGAACTACGCCAACTTCGGAATACAGGAGGCGCTCATTTTCCGCCTGGCATGGCGGAACATCCACCCCGGCCGCCCGGTGGAGCGCATCCCGCAGCTGGACAAGCTGCCTTCGTACTTCATGCACGTGTGCTATCCCCGCACGGGAATGCTCTACGACCTCAACTTCGGCGACAGCCACAAGAACGTATCGGCCGAGAGCTCGATGATGATGCTCTGGGCTCTGGGCATCCGCAGCGACGATATGCTGTGGTACTTCCGGCAGGTGGAGTCGGGACAGCACCGCGACGGCTTCTTCCCGAACCGCCCCATGGGCTTCCTCTTCACGCCCGACCTGCGCCGGGCCCCCGACGTACCGTCGCTCGGCCGCTCGCAGCTCTTCGCCGACTTCGGCTGGGCCACGATGCGCACCTCGTGGGAGAAGGACGCCACGATGCTGGCCGCCAAGTCGGGCCACACGTGGAACCACTCCCACGCCGACGCAAACTCGTTCATACTCTTCCACAAGGGAGTCGACATCATAAAGGACGCCGGCAACAGCTGGTACGCCCACCCCACCTACCGCAACTACTTCTTCCAGAGCGAGGCGCACAACGTCGTACTGTTCGACGGCAAGGGACAGCCGCGCGAACAGCAGTACCACGGAGCGCCCATCAGCGGCAGCATGCACCACCTGCTCGACGCCGGCGACATGCGCTACGTGCTGGCAGACGGTACGGGCCCCACGGCAGACCTTTTCAGCCGCAATTTCCGCCACTTCCTCTGGGTAGGCGACGTGATTCTGGTAATCGACGACCTGAAAAGCCACGAGGCGGGCGAATACCAGTGGCTGTGGCATCCGGGCGGCACGGCCGTGAAGCGCGGCAGCGACCTAACCGTCACCGCGGGCGATGCGTCGGTGGTCGTGCGGCCCCTCTGGCCTCGCCAGCTCGCGCAGTCGGACTTCGTGCACGACTATCCCGAGGATTTGTGGTGGGAGCAGATCGAGGTGCCCGACGAGACGGTCAAGCAGAACGAGACCTACTGGTCGTTCCACCTCCCGGGCAAGACCGACCGCGTGAAGGGCGTGACGGCCATAATACTCAAAGAGTCGCCCGACCAGAAGACGCTGCCCGCAATCGAGCGCCGCGACGGCAGGAACTGGATAGGCCTGCGCATAACCGACCGCGGGCGCGTGACCGACATCTACATCAACCAGCTGGCCGACGGACGACTCATGCACATGAACTCGTGGATCGAGGCCGACGGCTGGACGACCGACGCATACATGTTCGCCGTGCGCTACGACGAAGGAGAGGCCCCGGCATCGGCCGACGAGACCTTCGTATGCTACGGCAGCTCGCTGCGCCGAGGCGGCGAGGTGTGGTTCTCGTCGCTCTCGAAACTCTTCGCCGTGTGCCGCACCGACGCCCGACGCGCCGAGGTGACAATCAACGGACAACCCCGCGTGAACGCACGCATACGCACGCCCAAGCGCCCGGCGGAGCTCACCGTGAACGGCCGCAGAAGCACCGTCGCATACGAAGATGGCTGCGTGCGGGTGAGATACGCCTCAGAGCGATAGGGCCGGCCCACCGACACCGTACACGGGCCGCGACGGCGATGATGATTTCATGAAATCATCATCGCCGTCGTGCATATAATCCCGCAAGAGCGCAGCACGCATGTCGATGGGAATTAAAAAGAGCGAAAAAACGCCCGGCGCACTGAGTAATCCGCCGCGAATAGTCGTATCTAAAACCGAACGGCTGCAGACCCAGCGGGCCGTGCCGCGAAAAAAGATGCGACAGATGAAATTCGGTTTAAGTTTTTTAATTTCAGTTTTTGCAGGATGGATGTCCGCATCCGCCGCCGCACCCGGGTATCTCTCGGAGGTGTGGCGCGCGGATTGCGGTGACGGAACGTACCGCAATCCGATTATCGCCGCCGACTACTCCGACCCCGACGTGGTGCGGGTGGGCGACGACTACTATATGACGGCGTCGAGCTTCAACTGCGTGCCCGGCCTGCCGATTCTCCACTCCAAGGATTTGGTCAACTGGTCGATTGTCGGCTATGCGCTCGAACGTCTGCCGCAGGAGGAGTTCTTCTCCCGCCCGCAGCACGGCAAGGGGGTGTGGGCGCCCTGCATCAAGTACCACGACGGCGAGTTCTACATCTACTGGGGCGACCCCGACTTCGGAATCTACATGGTCAAGGCCTCCGACCCTCGCGGCCGGTGGTCGGAGCCCCGTCTGGTGAAAGCGGGCCGCGGTCTGATAGACCCCTCGCCGCTGTGGGACGACGACGGACGCGTCTATCTGGCCCACGCATGGGCGGCGAGCCGCGCCGGCGTGAACAGCATAATCACCATATCGGAGATGAATGCCGAGGGCACGGCCTGCATATCGGGCGAGACCATGGTATTCGACGGCAACGACGGCGACAACCACACCGTCGAGGGCGCCAAGCTCTACAAGCGCGGCGGGTACTACTACATCTTCGCACCGGCGGGCGGCGTAGCCGAAGGGTGGCAGCTGGCCATGCGTTCGCGCGACATCTACGGCCCCTACGAGGCACGCACGGTGATGGCGCAGAACGACAGCCCGATTAACGGTCCCCATCAGGGCGCATGGGTCGAGACCCCGGGCGGCGAGTCGTGGTTCGTCCACTTTCAGGACAAGGGACTCTACGGCCGCGTGGTGCACCTCAACCCCATGCGCTGGGACGACGAGGGGTGGTGCGTCATAGGCGAGGACAGCGATGGCGACGGATGCGGCACACCCGTGCTGAGCCACCGCAAACCCGATGTCGGCGCCGCACACGCCGCCTGCTCGCCGCAGGAGAGCGACGAGTTCGACACCCGCACGCTCGGACCGCAGTGGGAGTGGCACGCCAACCCGGCCGACTGGTTCGGATTCGCGAGCGGCTACGGATTCATGAGAATATACGCCATGCGCGGCGGCTTCGCCAACATGTGGGACGTGCCCAACCTGCTGTTGCAGAAGTTCCCCGCCGAGGAGTTTACGGCCACGGCCAAACTGCGTCTCTGCTCGAAGGGCGAGGGGGACTCGGGCGGAGTGATAGTGATAGGCTACGACTACGCCCGTCTGGTGGTCACGCGCCGGGGCGGAGAGGCGGCCGTGGAGCTGCGCGTATGCCGCGATGCCGACCAGGGCACGGCCGAAACGTGCACCGAGGCAGCCAGAATACCCATGACCGAGCGTTTCAGCGGCGCCATTCCGCGCTACGACGTCGACGTATGGCTTCGCGTGACGGTGGCCCGCGAGGGCGTCTGCCGATTCTCGTACAGCACCGACGGGCGGCGCTTCCGCTCGGTCGGAACCCCGTTCACTGCCCGCGCAGGCAAGTGGATAGGCGCGAAGGTCGGACTGTGCTGCACCAACGACGCCGAGATAAGCGACCGCGGATGGATCGACGCCGACTGGTTCAGAATTACCGAAAAATAACGAAACGTACAATGATAAGAGAGATTACAACCCTATTTGCGCTCGCCGCCGCAACGGCCGCATGCGCACCGGCGGAGAACGATTTCACGACCGCCGCACTCGACTACTGCGCCGCGCAGAGCCGCCGTTCGCTCGACGAGCTGCCGGCCGACTACACCGTCACACCGCGAAACGTCGCACCCGACGCCGCACAGTGGCACGCACGCCCGGTCTGCAAGGAGGAGTGGACCGAGGGTTTCTGGCCCGGAATACTGTGGTACGACTACGAGTATACGGGCGACGAGCGTTTCCGCACGGCCGCCGAGGGATACACCGAAGCGCTGGACTTCATCACCCGCGGCCCGGCCTACGACCACGACACGGGGTTCATCATCTTTTGCAGCTACGGCAACGGCTACCGTCTCACGGGCCGCGACGACTACCGCGAAGCCATACTGCGCACGGCCGACTACATGGCCGAGCTATTCAATCCCGCCGCAGGCACCATTCTGTCGTGGCCGCGCGAAGTGCCGACGTTCGACGGGCACAACACCATCATGGACAACATGATAAATCTCGAAACGCTCTTCTGGGCCGCCGAACAGACCGGCGACCGGCGCTACGCCGACATCGCACGCTCGCACGCCGACCGCACCATGCTCAACAACTTCCGCGAGGACGGAACGTCGTACCACGTGGCGGTCTACGCCCTCCCGGGCGGCGAGTTCCTGCGCGGCTGCACCCATCAGGGCTACGCCGACGACTCGATGTGGGCGCGCGGACAAGCTTGGGGCATCTACGGCTTCACGATGTGCTACCGCTTCACGGGCGACGAGCGCTACCGCGACTTCGCGGCACGCATCGCCGACGTCTACATGGAGCGTCTGCCCGCGGACATGGTTCCATACTGGGATTTCGACGACCCGCGCATTCCCGACGCCCCGCACGACGCATCGGCCGCGGCCGTCGTGGCATCGGCGCTGCTGGAACTCTCGACATACTGCGAAGGCGATACGTCGGCGCGCTTCCGCGACTCGGCAGAGCGTATGCTCCGCTCGCTCGACGCCGGCTACCGCTCCGGCGAGCGAAACCCCTCGTTCCTGCTCCACTCGACGGGCCACCACCCCGCAGGTTCGGAGATCGACTACTCGATAATCTACGCCGACTACTACTTCATCGAGGCGCTCATGCGCCTGCACCGGCTGGAACAGGGCCTGCCGGTCGTGGGCTGAAACACGGCTTCATACATGAAACGAGGGCTGCCGCAGTGAAGCGACAGCCCTCGTCCGTATTGCCTCGGGGCGGATTCTACTCCGTGCGTATCACGACTTCGGCACCATCGCCTACACCGTCGACATGCAGCACGGCCTCGCCCTTTCTGCCGCGCTGCGAACGCACGACGGCAAGCGCACGCCCCGAGAAGAGGGCCTTGCGGGAGCCTTTGAGCGAGAGAGTATCGGCGGCATCGCCGTTGTCGACACCGACCAGCTCGCCCGCACCCGTAACGCTGAAACGCAGCATGTCGCGAGCCACGGGCACCGCATTGCCGGCATCGTCGACAGCCTCGACCGTGACGAACGAGAGGTCGTAGCCGTCGGCCGCGATTCGGTCGCGGTCGGCAGTCAGACGCAGCGACGCGGCAGCACCTGCCGTGCGACGCACCGCACGGGCAACTTCGCACCCGCCGGCATACGATACGGCCTCGATTTCGCCCGCCTCGAAGGGCACGCCCTCCCAGATGCAGTGCAGACAGTCGCGGCTCTTCGAGCGGCGGCCCAGCGAACGTCCGTTGAGACGCAATTCGACCTCGTCGGCATTGTTGTAGTAGGCCCACACGTCAATCGGCTCGCCCGGCGTCCAGTTCCAATGCGGGAAGAGGTGCAGGGTCGTGGAGTCGGTCCACTCCGAACGGTACATGTAGTAGACATCCTTGGGGAAACCGCATAGGTCGACGATTCCGAAGTACGACGAGCGCGACGGCCACGAATAGGGCGTCGGTTCGCCCAGGTAGTCGAAGCCCGTCCATACGAACGTGCCGGCCATCCAGTCGCGGTCGCGCACGGCAATCCAGCTCTCTTCGTGGCGGTCGCCCCACGACACGCAAGAGTTGTCGTAGGCCGAACACTGGTGATGCGGGGTGTCGTAAATCACGCGCCAGTCGGAGGGCAGGGGCGCCGGCTCGGACGACGGGTGGAGATAGACGCCGCGGCTTTGCACCGACGATACGGTCTCCGACCCCAGCAGCGGCTTGTCGGGATACCACCCGCGCGCGTCGTCGTAGAGCGACGTGTGGTAGTTGAATCCGTAGATGTCGAGCGCACCCGAACGAAGCAGGTTGTTCGACGGCCGCAGCTCGTTGCAGCCCGCCGTGACGGGACGCGTCGGGTCGAGCGCCTTGACCAGCGAGACCATGTGGTGCGTAAGAATCATGCTCGGATTGACGCCCTCGGCCGCCGACTGCGGCATGTCGCTCAGGAAGTTCATCAGCAGGTTGGCCTGCTCGGCCGAGAGGCTCCCGGGGTCGTCGTCCGCGGCGTTCCACTGTTCGAGAATCTCGTTTCCGACCGACCACATCACTATCGAGGGGTGGTTGCGGTCGCGCCGCACGAAGTCCTCGACGTCGCGCACGTGCCACTCGTCGAAGAAACGCGAGTAGTCGTACTGCGTCTTTCGGCGGCGCCACATGTCCATGGCCTCGTCCATGACCAGAATACCCATGCTGTCGCACAGGTCGAGAAGCTCGGGTGCGGGAGGATTGTGCGCCGTGCGGACGGCGTTGCAGCCCATATCCTGCAAGATTTGCAGCTGGCGCTCGACGGCTCGGCGGTGCACGGCCGAGCCCAAAGCACCCATATCGTGGTGCATGCAGACACCGCGCAGCTTCATGCGGCGGCCGTTGAGCGAGAATCCCTCGTCGGCCGAAAAACCGAACGTGCGGATGCCGAAACGGGTCGCTACCTCGTCGCACGGCTCTCCGTCGCGGCCGACGCTGCTCAGCAGCGTGTAGAGGCAGGGATTTTCGGTATCCCACAACTCGGGCCCGGCCACACGCAGCGCAGCGACCACAACGGCCGTATCTCCCGCCTGCACGCAGAACGGCTCGACGGCCGAGACGACCACGCGGCCCGAGGAATCCGCCACACGGCACACCAGGCGCGCATCGGCGACGTCATCGGCACCGTCGTTGACAACCGTGGTCTCGACCCGAACCAGAGCCTCGTCGGCCGAGACCTCGGGAGTCGACACGAAGACTCCGTTATAGGCGACATGCAGCGGTGCGACCTCGACCAGACGGACATTGCGATAGATGCCGCAGCCGGCATACCAGCGCGAATTGGGCTGGTCGGCATTGTCGCAGCGCACGGCGATGACGTTCCGCCCGCCCGCAGGCGCAAGCCACGGCGTCAGGTCGTAGGTGAACGACGAATAGCCGTAGGGACGCGTCCCGAGCGGCGTGCCGTTGACGTAGACCGTGCTGTTCATGAACACGCCGTCGAACTCCACGCAGAGCCGGCGGCCGGCGGCCACGCCCGCGGGAGTCGCGAACTCCTTGCGGTACCACCCCACCCCGCCGGGCAGAGCCCCGCCGCCGGGAGTCGAAGGATTATCCTTCGAAAAGTCGCCCTCCACAGCCCAGTCGTGCGGCAGACGGAGCTCGCGCCATGCGCCGTCGTCGAAGTCGGCATCGGCATACGACGCATCGTCGCCAAGCGCGAAACGCCATCCGAAATTGAAATCCTCCGTATGCCGCCCGCCGGCTCCTCCGCATGCGCAGAGGGCGGCGCGCCGCGAGACGAAGAGTAGAGTACGTCTTGTCGGGCGCATCATCTGACCTCTATTTTAACCGCTGCGGCAGCCTCCGAGGAGTTGCCGACATAGAGCGTATAAGTACCTTTCTCGATGCACCACGAACCAGTCGCTTCGTTCCAATAGGCCAAATCGGCAACGGGGAACGAGAGCTCCACGCGGCGCGTCTCGCCCGGGGCGAACGACTCCTTGGCGAAAGCCTTCAACTCGCGGGGCGCACGCTCCACGGCGCTCCTGGGCTTGCCGGCGTAGAGCTGCACCACCTCTTTGCCCTCGAC
Source organism: uncultured Alistipes sp. (assembly GCA_947174295.1). GTDB lineage: Bacteria > Bacteroidota > Bacteroidia > Bacteroidales > Rikenellaceae > Alistipes. Next base: position 15,292 of record CAMWIG010000005.1, read on the forward strand.
GGCGCCCGTGTTGGTCACCTCGACGCCGACACGCACCGTATCGCCCTCGCCGTAGACCTTGGCGTCGGCCTCGGGCCGGCCGAACGAGAAGGAGGTGTACGACAGACCGTAGCCGAACGGATATTTGGCCCGTATCTTCCTGGCGGCGAGCCAGCGGTAGCCGACCAGAATACCCTCGCGGTACTCGACGCGGTCGTCGACGCCGGGATAGGCCTCCGGACCGAAAGCGTGGGCCGGGCAATCGTCCAGACGGGCATAGAACGATACGGGCAGCTTGCCGCTCGGGCATACGTCGCCCGACAGCACGTCGACCATGGCATGACCGGCCTCCGAGCCGAGATACCAGCCCTGCACAACGGCGCGGGCCGCTACATCCCAGTCGGTCTGCACGGCATTGCCCGAGATAATCGTCACGACGATGTTGGGGTTGACCTCGCCGATTGCGGCGAGCAGCTCCTCCTGCCCGAAGGGCAGCGAATAGACGTCGCGGTCGCCGTCCTCGCAATCCTGACGGTGATTCTTGTTCAGACCGCCGAAGAAGAGCACAACATCGGCGTTGCGGGCAGCCTCGACGGCTTCGCGGCGCAGCTCTGCGGCGTCCGAGTCGGGTTCGACGACGCGCCCGTAGTGCGGCGCCCCGGCCTCGTAGCCCATGGCATAAGAGACATTCTCGCGGCCGTAATACTCCTCGACGGCCTGCAACGGCGACACCTCGCGCCACGGTTTGAGCTCCGACGAACCGCCGCCGAGGCACATCGAACGCGTGGCATTGTCGCCAACGACCAATATCCGGCCGGCCGATTCGCGGCGAAGCGGCAGTATGCCGTCGTTTTTCAACAGCACGATACCCTCCTGCGCCACACGGCGGCCGACGGCCGCATGCTCCTCCGTGCCGAACGAACCCCACGGGCGGTCGGGCGACATGACGGTGCGGAATATGAGACGCAGCACGCGGCGGGCCTTGTCGTCGAGGTCCTTCATCTCGGCACGGCCCTCGCGCAGAGCTGCCAGATAGGGCTGTGCGAGGTAGTAGCTCTCGTAGACGTTGGCCAGCGAGTAGGTCAGGCCGTCGGAGCCGGTGCCCATCTCGATGTCCAGACCGTTGGCGGCGGCCTCGTCGGTGGAATGGCAGCCGCTCCAATCGGTAATCACGGCGCCGTCGAAGGCCCAGTCGCCTTTCAGAATACGCTGCAACAGCACCTCGTTATGGCAGCAGTACTGCCCGCGGTACTTGTTGTAGGCGCCCATAATCGACCACGCCCCGCCGTCGACCACCGCGGCGCGGAAAGCCGGGAGATATATTTCGCGCAGAGCGCGGTCGGAGACCTCGACATCTACGTTCATGCGGCGCGTCTCCTGATTGTTGAGCGCATAGTGCTTGACGCACACGGCGATGCCGTTCGTCTGAGCCTGCCGCACATAGGGAACGACGAGTTTCGACGCCAGCACGGGGTCTTCGCCCATGTACTCGAAGTTGCGGCCGTTCATCGGCGTGCGGCAGATGTTGACGCCCGGGCCGAGCAGCACGTCCTTCTTGCGGAAGCGGGCCTCCTCGCCCACGGCCTTGCCGTAGATGGCCGACATCTCGGGGTTCCACGTCGCCGCCAGACACGTCAGCGCCGGGAACGCCGTGCAGCAGTCGTTCGTCCAGCCGGCATAGCCCCAGTCGTCCCAGTTTATCTCGGCTCGCACCCCGTGGGGACCGTCGCTCATCCACAGCTCGGGAATGCCAAGACGCGGCACGCCCCGTATCGAGAACTTCGACTGCGCGTGGCAGAGCGCCACCTTCTCCTCGACGGTCATGCGCGCGAGCGCATCCTCGACACGCTCCTCGACGGGAGCCGACAGGTCGAGATAGACGGGAGTCTGCGAGCTGGCGGCACCTGCCGAGCACACCGCAGCCAGCAATAACAATATACGTTTCATAGGTTTACATGGTTTTCGTTTTACTTCGTGCGGAAAATCAGCTCCGAGCCGTCGTAGCGGCCCGCATACTCGCGCACTCCGGCGGGCGACACCACGCGCACGGCGACAGGACGCTCGGCAATCATGCCGCAGAACTCGCCCGCGCGTTCGCCTACGGTCAACGTGCCGTCGGTCTCGTTCCAGCGCATCGGAATGCGGCTGAAAGCGCCCTTCTCGTAGTCGTAGTTCACACCCTCGTCCTCGTAGAGCGAGAATTCGGCGTCGGCGCCCGTGTAGACGCACACCGTAAGCGCACCGTCCTGCTCCTGCGAGGTGTACTCTATATCGCGGCCCATGGGGATTATGCGGCCGGCGCGCACGTAGAGCGGCGAGTGCTCGTAGGGCGCCGCGGCGGTCACGGTGCGGCCGCCCTCGACGTATGCGCCCGTGCGGAAGTCGTACCATCCGCCGGCGGGGAGGTATACCTCGCGGCTGCGGGCCTTGTACTCATAGACGGGGCAGACCATCAGCGCATCGCCGAACATGAACTGGTCCGAAATGTCCAGCACGCGGCTGTCGGCGGTGAAGTCCATAACCAGCGGACGCATGATGGTGTAGTCGTCGAACCATGTGCGCGAGGCCAGCGTGTAGATGTAGGGCATCAGACGGTAGCGCAGGCGGTTGTAGTAGAGCATGCTCGAATATGCCGGGTGCGACTCGGGCGCGATGTTGTAGATTTCGCGGAACGGATACTGTCCGTGCGCACGGTAGAGCGGCGAGAAAGCGCCCCACTGATGCCAGCGGGCGTTGAGCTCGCGCCACTCCTCCATGGCCTCCGAACCTTCGCGGGCGCGCTCGAACTTGTGCTGCACGCAGAAGCCGCCGATGTCCTGAGTCCAGTAGGGAATGCCCGACGCGGCGAAGTTGAGACCGGCCGAAATCTGGGCCTTCATATCCTCCCAGCAGGTGCCGATGTCGCCCGACCACGTGGCCGTGGAGTAGCGCTGCAATCCGGCGAAGCCCGAACGTGTGAGCAGGAATACGCGGCGGTCGGGAAGTTCGCCGCGCTGACCCTCGTATATGGCCTGCGCATTCATGAGCGCATAGGCGTTCAGATAGCGGGTCGAAGAGCCGAGATGGGTAGGCCCGGTCAGCGCCTTGCGGTATTCGAGCGAGGCGTTCGAGAGTATGTCGGGCTCCGAAGCGTCCATCCACCATGCGTCGACGCCCAGCGGCAGGTAGTGCTCGCTCATCTGGTGCCAGAACAGACGTCGCGCCTCGGGATTGTAGGCGTCGTAGAACGAACCCAGGTACCCGTCGCCTATCCAGTCGCGGACGCTGTCCTGCACGGCGCGCCGATAGATGGCGCCCATGGCGTCGAGCTCCTTGTAATGGTCGGTCGTGCAGTAGAACTTGGGCCATACCGACACCATGAAGCGTGCGTTCATGGCGTGGATGGAGTCGACCATCGCCTTCGGATCATCGAAGCGCGCAGGGTCGAACTCGTGGCTGCCCCACGCGTCCTCGCGCCAGTGCGACCAGTCCATCACGATGTTGTCGAGGCCTATGTGGCGGCGGCGGTGCTCGGCCACGGTCGAGACAATCTCCTGCTGGGTCTTGTAGCGCTCGCGGCTCTGCCAGTAACCCATCGCCCACTTGGGCATTATCGGGCTCTTGCCGGTCAGGGTGCGGTAGCCCGCGATGACGCCGTCGGGCGTACCGCCGTAGACGAAGTAGTAGTCTATCTGGTCGCCCATCTCGCTCCACCACGACTGTTTGGCCTGCTCCTCGGGAGCCACCGGCGTGAGGGCTTTGAGCGATATGTAGGATACGCCGCCGTCGGGACGCCACTCGACCCTCACGCGGCGCGGCTCGCCCTCGGTCATGTCGACCTCGAACTTCACGCTGTTGGGGTTCCACGCCGTGCGCCACCGCTCGGGCACGACCTCGCGGCCGTCGACATAGAGCGTGGTATAGCCGGCATAGTAGAGGATGAAACGGTAGGTGCCGCTCTCGCGGGGCGTGAGGTCGCCCTCCCACACGATTTCGGAGCCGTAGAAGCGGGGCATCATCTCGGCGGGGAAGTTCTCCACCTTGTCGAGGTCGGAGTAGTCGAGCATCGTCTCCGTGCGCTCGACTTTCGTTCCGTCGGCAGCGACATAGGTAGCCCTCAGGCCGTCGGTCGCGAAAGCCTCGTCGAGCTGCGCATAATCGCGCGGATCGCCCCAGCGGGTGAGCGAATAGTTGTCCCACAGAAGGCCGTAGCCGCGGTTCGAAAGGATGAACGGCACGGAGACCTTGGTATTATACTGATAGAGGGTCTCGTTCTTTCCCTTGTAGTTGAATTCGTCGCTCTGATGTTGTCCGAGACCGTAGAAGGCCTCGTCGTCGGGCGAGAAGAAGACCTGACGCACCGCATAGCCGCGGTCGCCGTCGACCTCCGCAGCCGAGAACTCGCGGCGATCCTCGCCCAGCACGACATTGCCGCCTGCATCGAAGAATCGCACCTGTCCCGTCGCACGGTCGACCTCGGCGCGCAGACGGGCCGTCACCACGGCAGCCGACGCATCGGTCTGTTCGACATCGAAATCGGGGCGCTCGCCGACGGGCAGCACGCAGAGCGACTCACGCGAAGAGAAAGCGCCGCCCGGAACGGCCGACACGCGGACGATTCCGTCGGTCACGACTTCGAGTCTGACCCTCTGTCCGTCGCCGGTGCGGACGACGACTCCCGAGTCGGTGCGCTTCACGCCGTCGCCGCAGGCAGCGGCCGAAAGGCACAGAAGTCCGAAGAGAATTTTTTTCATAACAGTTTTCGGGGTTTCATTATTAAAATTTTTCATTAATCGCCGGAACATTGCGTTTTTACAAAAGTACTCCTTTTATACGTGGCCGAAGGGTGCCGAATGTTTTCAATAGGGGCGACAAACGACTTATTTCGCCCGTTCGCGGCATCGGAGCGCACGAAACGTACGCCTCACAAAAGAGCGTCGCACGGCGGTTTACAGCGATTTGCGCCGCTGCGGAGCGCCGACGGGCAGACGGATGTTTTTTCAGCACGGAGACATTCGACGCCTTCATCGGCAACAAACCGCACCCTTGACGACAACCTAAAAAGATTACTTTTGTTAAAAATAAAAAAGCGCCCGGAACGCCTGCATTTTTTAATTTTTGAAAAAACTAAACAAAACTTAATTGTCAAACTTAAAACTACCTCTATGGAAAGAAATTTTCCCACAATGAGAAAGGTGCTCGCAACGGTACTTACGGTGCTGTTCGCGACAATTTCGTGGGGGGGGGTAAAAGCCCAAACCCGTGAAATCACCGGAACCGTGACTTCGGAGGCGACCGCCGAGCCTATCGTCGGAGCGGCAGTCATCGCCGAAGGTACCTCCGTCGGAGCGACGACCGACATCGACGGACGGTACACCCTGAACCTTCCGGCCGGAGTCGCGGCCATCGAAGTCTCGTATCTGGGCTACGAACCGCGCACCGTGCAGGTCGGCGGACGCTCGACGGTCGACGTCGTGCTGGCCGAGACCTCGCAGTCGCTCGACGAAGTGGTCGTCGTAGGTTACGGCGTGCAGAAGAAGAAGCTCACCACGGGCGCCAACCTTAATATAAAGGGCGACGACCTGATGAAGCGCAACACGTCGAACCCCTTGCAGGCGATGCAGGGACAGACCCCCGGCGTGCAGATAACCTCGACCTCGGGCCAGCCGGGCGAGAGCATGAAGGTCACCATCCGCGGTCTGGGCACCACGGGCAGCGCAGGCCCGCTCTACATAGTCGACGGAATCCCGGGCGACATATCGAAGATCAACCCCGCCGACGTGGAGTCGATCGACGTGCTGAAAGACGCGGCATCGGCAGCAATCTACGGTTCGCAGGCCGCGAACGGCGTAGTCCTCGTGACGACGAAGAGCGGTAAGAAGGGTTCGGCTCAGGTCTACTACGACGGCTACTACGGCGTGCAGACCGTCTACCGCAAGGCCAGCATGCTCAACGCCGAGCAGTACCGCACCATCATGGACGAGCAGTCGCTCAACTCGGGAGGCGCAGCCTACGACTGGTCGCGCTACAACATGGCCGACACCGACTGGGCCGACCAGATGTTCCGCTCGTCGGCTCCCACGCAGAACCACACGGTGGGCGTTTCGGGCGGCGGCGACACGTCGGTCTACGCATTCTCGTTCAACTACACCGACCAGGAGGGTCTGGCCGGCGACCGCGACAAGTCGTCGCTCAAAAGCTACAAGTTCCGCGTAAACACCGAGCACAAGGTCTACAAGGATATCCTCAAAATCGGCGAACACTTCACCTTCGTACACAACGAGCAGGCCGGAATCGGCGTGGGCAACCAGTACAACAACACGCTGCGCGCCGCATTCGCCGCGTCGCCGCTGGCCCACGTCTACGGCGGCAACTACTACGGCTGGGGAGACGAGAACGGCACATGGAACGACTCGGCCTACGAGGGCGAGGGCGGCATCCAGAACCAGTGGAACCCCGAGGACGGCAACCCCTACGCGTCGATGATGCTGGGCCGCTCGCTCACCAAGTCGCAGAACGTCATCGGCGACGTCTACGCCGAACTCGAACCCGTCAAGGGTCTCAAAATACGCTCGACGCTGGGTCTGTCGTTCTACGCGAGCCGCGGACACAGCATCGGATTCCCCTCGAAGTGGGACTCGTTCGGCAGCGCGCCCTCGGAGGATGAACACTACTACGCGAGCGTATCGCAGAGCCAGTCCAACGGCTACTCGCTGTCGTGGATAAACACCGCCCAGTACGACTTTACGGTCGGCGAGGCCCACAACCTCTCGTTCATGGTCGGCTCCCAGTGGGACACCAACGAGGGCGAGTGGATAAGCGGCTCGAACAAGATTTCCGTCGAGCAGTTCAAGGACTTCCAGCATGCGTGGCTCGACAACGGAGTCGACGCCAACACCTTCTGGGGCAAACCCTCGGGCAACGTCAACGACATAGACCGCACGATGTCGGTATTCGCACGCGCGGGATACAACTACAAGGAGAAGTACATGGTCAACGCGACATTCCGCGCCGACGCTTCGTCGAAGTTCGCCAAGGGCAACCGCTGGGGCTTCTTCCCCTCGGTTTCGGCCGGCTGGGTGCTCACCGAGGAGAAGTGGGCGCGCGACAGCAGATGGCTCGACTTCTTCAAAATCCGCGGTTCGTGGGGTCAGGTCGGTAACAAGAACATCGGCAACTACATGTACACCGCACCCATCTCGACCGTAAACCACGGCTACAACTTCGGAACGGGCATCGGCTCGACGGCCGAGCAGCTGGGCTCGATTCAGACCCGTCTGGCCAACCTCGACGTGAAGTGGGAGACCTCCGAGCAGCTCGACTTCGGTTTCGACGCCCGTCTGGCAGGCAACCGTCTCGACATCAACTTCGACTGGTACCGCAAAGTCACGCGCGACTGGCTGGTCGAGGCGCCCATCATCGCGACGACCGGTACCGGCGCACCCTACATCAACGGCGGCGACGTGAAGAATACCGGCGTCGAGCTCGCAATCAACTGGCACGCCACTGCCGGCCGCGAGTTCCACTACTTCCTCGGCGTGAACGGTTCCTACAACAAGAACCGCGTGGGCCGCATTCCCAACACCGACGGCATCATCCACGGTCCCGACAACCAGATTTACCAGAATGCTCCCGAGTTCTACCGCGCGCAGAACGGCCATGCGATAGGCTACTGGTGGGGTCTGAAAACGCTCGGCGTATTCCAGAACCAGCAGCAAATCGACGAGTGGCGCGCAGCCGGCAACGGAATCTACCAGGCCGACGTACAGCCGGGCGACGTGATATTCTACGACAAGGACCACAACGGCATAATCGACGAGAACGACCGCATGGACCTCGGCAACGGCATGCCCGACTTCACCTACGGATTCTCGCTCGGATTCGACTGGAAGGGCCTCGACTTCACCGTGACGGCCTACGGCGCAGCCGGCGTCGACCTCGTGCAGTCGTACCGCAACCCCAACTCGCAGCGCGCGAACTACACCACGGCCATACTCGACCGCTGGACGGGCGAGGGCACGTCGAACCGCATTCCGCGCGTGACCAACAACGGCGCCAACTACCAGCCGTTCTCCGACCTCTACATTCAGGACGGCGACTACCTCCGCATATCGAACATCACCGTCGGCTACGACTTCGCGCGCCTGATAAACAAGAAGTGGATGTCGCAGCTGCGTCTCTACTTCTCGGTACAGAACGCCTTCACCTTCACCAAGTACGACGGCATGGATCCCGAAATCGGCTACGGTACTTCGGACTGGTGCTCGGGCATCGACGTGGGCTACTACCCCCACCCGCGCACCTATCTGATGGGTCTCAACATCAAGTTCTAACAACATAAACATCGAAAGAACATGAATACAATGTTAAAATACATATCGGTAATACTTCTGGGTGCGGGCGCAGTCTCCTGTTCGCTCGACACCGAGTCGATGTCGAGCATCGACAGCGGCACGTATTACAAGACCATGGCCGATGCCGAAGCCGCCCGCGTAGGATGCTACGACGGCTATCGCCGCATCTCGGCCGAGACCGCACTCTCGTTCACGCTGGCGTCGGAGATTATGGGCGACGACTGCTTCGGCGGCGCGGGCATGGGCGACGCCCGCAACTACCAGATGCTCGACCGCTTCGACATCGCGCAGGCCCCCGGCTCGGTCAACGAGTTCGACGACATGTGGAAACTCTCCTACAATGCGATATTCAACTGCAACACCCTGCTGGCCAACCTCGGCAACATCGAGTGGAAGGCCGACGCGGCACGCGGCTGCCAGACTCCCGAGCAGACCCGTGCGGCATACGAGGGCGAGGCGCGTTTCCTGCGCGCAATGGTCTACTTCGACCTGGTGCGGCTGTTCGAGCGCGTGCCTCTGCTGACCTCCCCGACCAAGGCGGTAGTACCGCAGGCCGCAGCGAATGAGACCTACGCACAGATTATCGCCGACCTGAAATTCGCCAAGGAGAACATCCCCTACATGCCGACCAAGGCTTGGCATGCGACCTATGACGGTACGGCGACCGCCGATGCCGCAGCAGCGATGCTGGGCCGCGTATATCTGTTCTACACGGGCTACTACGGCGAGGAGCACGAGTCGCTGACGAAGGCCGACGCCATCGCAGCGCTGGAATTCGTCGTCGAGCGCGGCAACTACGGACTGGTGCAGACCGGCAGCGACGGTGCGAACGGCTTCACCCGCATGTGGCGCGCCGCAATCGCGACCGACGCCGGTGCCGGCAAGGGGCTCGACAACCACTCGTGGGTAGGCCGCGCATGCGAATACGCCGAGGTCAACGAATTCATCTTCACGCAGAAATTCAACTATCTGTCCGACTACAACGGCAACGCTTCGGGCAACCGCTGGCTGGTGATGGTAGGTCTGCGCAACATCGACAACGTGCAGGCGGTACCCTACGGCAAGGGCTGGGGAATCCAGACCGTCAATCCCGACGCCAAGCGCATCTTCGATGCCGCCGACCCGCGTTTGAAGGCCACGATAATCGACTTCGCGTCGGAGGGCCGCACGGGCGTTACGGATCAGGTGGCCGAGCTGGGCGACTGGCGCGAATTCACGGGCTACAACCTCAAAAAATACATTCCTCTGTCGTACAACGTCGACGGCAAGGCCGTGGCCGAGGTTACGGGTTCCGACTTCGCCGAGGGCGAACAGGATTTCCAGATTTCGCAGTATCAGGATGTAGTGGTGATGCGCTACGCCGACGTGCTGCTCATGCTCTCGGAGCTCAAAGAGGATGCGACATACATGAACGAGGTGCGCGCCCGCGCAGACATGTCGGCTCTGGCGTACTCCAAGGAGAACGTCTTGGAGGAGCGTCACCGCGAATTCATGGGCGAGGGTATCCGCTATTGGGACCTGCTGCGTCAGGGCGTAGACTACGCCGCAGAGGCTATTGCGGGTACGTGGACGGTCAAAAGCGGCAACGTCGACGACCAAATCGTCATCTCGAAGGAGAATATCGTCTCCAAGCGCGGTCTGTGCCGTATTCCGCAGAACCAGATTGTGGCTGCGAACGGAGTCTACACACAGAACACGGGATGGAACTAATCCTAATTTCAAGAGTTTAAAATTATGAAAAAGATATTCAAACTGTTACTGTCGGCCGTCGCTCTCTTCGCAATCGGAGCCTGCACGCCCGACACGCCCGAGCTGCCGGCGATGACCATATCGGCCGAGGACCTCGTCATGGGCGAAGCATATACGATTACGCAGGACTCGGAAGACCCCAACACCATCTACCTGACGAGTCTGCTCAAAGGCGTTACGCCTCTGTGGGAGTACCCGGGCGGCCGCTCGCAGAAGGCCGAGGTGAAGCTCCAAATCGCATTCAAGGGCCAGTACACATTCAAGTACGGAGTCCTCACTCCCGGCGGATACGTCTACGCCGAACCCTACGTGCTCGACCTGACGACCGACAACTTCGCATACGTCGAGGACGAGCTGTGGACATACCTCTCCGGCGGCCGCGGCAACTCGAAGACGTGGGTGCTCGACATCGACGCCGAAGGAAACACCACCTACTTCAAGGGCCCCAAGTGGTTCTTCTCGAACGGTTACACGTGGGACGCACTGCATAAGCCCAACGGCGAGTGCTACCTCGACATGAGCGACTACGCCGCAGCCGGCTACGCCGACTGCATCGCCCCCTACGTCGTCGACGGAGCTTCGGCCTGGTACTGGGCGGCCGACTGGGCCGGCAACTCGTGGATGTGCGGCGCGGCCGACTACGGCACGATGACCTTCGACCTCATCGACGGCGCCAACTGCACCGTCGTGGACCAGAACGGCAACGAGACCAAGGGTTCGTACATCCTCGACCTCGACACTCACGAGATAGTCCTTACGGACGTGGTGCTGCTCAACCCCGACAACATGACTGCCAATCCGACGACGCTGCGCCTCATCGCACTCGACGACTACCGCATGCAGATAGCCGCCGTGCCCGATCCTCCCTACACGGCTCCCGACAATCCGTCGATGACCGTCTACAACTTCGTCACCAAGGAGTACTTCGACAACCCGCCCGCACCCGAACAGCCGAAAGAGCCCGAACTGCCCGACGGCTGGAAGGATATCGTGGGACAGATTACGCAGACCGCCATCAAGTGGACCCTCTCGACCGAGAATCCCATCGACTGGTGCCAGCTCTCCGGCGAGCGCATGAACGGCTGGAACACCCCGTCGGACTATCCCGACTGGCTCGGAACTCCCGACGCATCGGTCTACGGCGACTTCTCGCTCACGATGGACTCTTCGACCAACGCCTACATCGCGGTGGCTCCCGACGGAACCGAAATCGGAGGAAGCTACACGCTCGACGAGAAGGGAATCTACCGCTTCGAAAACGGGTTGCCTTCGTTCACGCTCATCGGCTGGTCGTCGTTCTCGACCGATGACGACAACGAATTGCGCATCATGTCCATCGGCACCAACTCCAACGGCGTCATCAGCGACATGTGGGTAGGCGCCAAGGAGTACAACGACGGCGCTACCGAACCTCACCAGTACCGCGCATACCACCTCATCGCAAATGTCGGCGGCGGCAGCGGCTCCGGCGAGGAGAAGGGCTACGAAGCCTCGATCTACTTCACCAACTCCGGCTGGTGGCCTTCGGGCAACGGCCCGGCAGTGAAGGTCACGGGCGACGGCACCTACACGTGCGAGTTCACGGTCGAGCAGCAGGTCACCGACGCGATGGTTTTCACGGTCGACATCAAAGGTCTGCGCAACGACTATCCCGCCTCGGGCGCACTGGTCAAGGCCGTCCGCTGCGACGGAGCGGACATAGCGTTCGACGCCGCGAAGGTAGCCTACGGCGACTTGGAGAACAACGGCAACCTGCGCATGGAGCTCGCGAACGCATTCGGCCCGACCGCCGGCGCACCGGCAGTGGCCGCAGTAGACTTCTCGCAGAAGATAGAGGTCGAGTTCGAAGTGAAGTTCGAGGCCTATCAGGCGCAGATAATGCTCACCAATACCGGCTGGTGGCCGAGCTACGGCGGCGCCACGCAGGCCGGCATCCTCGGCGTAGGCAAGCATAAGCTCACGCTCGACGAGATGAGCGACGCCGTCTCCGCCCCAATGGTATTCTGCATCGACCTGCTGGGCTATCCCCACGCGTCGACCGCGCAGTGCGGCATCCACTCGATAAAGGTCAACGGCGAGCAGGCCACCGTAAAAGCCGGAAATCTGGTCTACGGCGACCTCGAAAAGAAGGGCAACCTGCGCTGGGAGCTCTTCAACATCTACGGCGAAACCAAGGGCGATTCGACCGACGATGCCATGGATTACAGCCAGTCGGTAATCGACGGCGCCGATTTCACCAACGTGACGAGCCTCGAATTCCTCGTCTCCATCGACGCAGAATAAACAGGCAGCAAGACGAAACCCGCTCTCCGCGGAGAGCGGGTTTCTCTTCGCCGCAAAACTTCGCAACATGAAAAAATTCATATCGGCGATTCTCTCGCTGACAATACTCTCCTCGCTGGCGGCATGCTCCGACAGCAGCACGGGCGATACTCCCGAACCCGGAAAGAAAGACTACACACTCGCCGTATCCCCCGCCGCATTCGACGGCGTGGAGGCCGAAGCGACGACGCTCACGCTCGACATCGACACCTCCGCTCCGTCGTGGAGCGTCGTGCGCGAGGCCGACAACGACTGGGCGCTGCCCAACATCTCGGTCGGCGTCGCAGGCCGCCACACGGTGCGCATCGCCGTAACGGCCAACACGGGCGCCGAGCGCTCGACCGTCATCACGGTCAAGGCCACGGGCTGCGAAGAGGTTCAGGTGCGGATTACGCAGAACGCCTACGAGGCTCCTCCGCAGCCCGTCTACGACGACCCCGACCTGATGCCCGACAACATCGCGGCCGACGCCTCGGGCATGGAGTCCGACGCCATGGCTCTGGCCGCCGAGATGAAGGCCGGAATCAACATCGGCAACACCTTGGAGGCGTGCAACAACCAAGGCACTGCCGACATGACTCTGTGGACCGGCAGCGAGACGTCGTGGGGCAATCCCCGCATCACCCAGGCGCTC